>JAEYZO010000401.1 GCA_023428035.1 Pseudomonadota bacterium
CCCTCCGTCCGTGGACATGGCGCCCATCGACGCGGCGATGCGCGCGCGCAACTGGTCCGAGGCGCGCACGCTCTTGCAAGAGGCCGTGCGTCGCCGAGGCAGCGACGCGGGCCTTCACGCGCGGCTGGGCGACGCGCACGACCGCCTCGGCGACCAGCGCGCCGCGCTCACCGAGTACCGCGCCGCGACGCGCCTCGACCGCCGGAACACCAATTACCTCCACCGCCTCGCGGACCTGCAGCTCGCCACGGGCGACCGCGCCGGGGCCATCGCGACGCTCCGCGAGATCCAGCGGCTGCGCCCCGACGACCGCGCCGCCGCGGGACGTCTCCAGAGCCTCGGGCAGTAGCGGGTCAGACCCGCGGCAGCGCCCGCCAGAGCTCACCCCACCCCGACGGCGCCGACGGCGCGAGCGCCATCACGGTCTCGGTCCCCGGGGCCACCTCGGTGAGGCCGGCGTCGCGCACCACGGCCACCTCCTCGGTCGCGCGCAGCGACGCCCACGCGTCGCGGTCGACCCGCGCGAAGACGGCGGGTCGCCCCGCGGACATCCACGCCTCGAAGGCCGCCGCGTGGCGCGGGCCCAGCACCCTCGCCGCGATCAAGACCGCGTGGCCCACCTGCGCCGCGAGCTTGCCCGCCCCCATCGGCGCGTCGGCGTTCAGCGCGAAGCGCAGCGTCGGTGCGTCCCCCATCTCCCGCGCGTCGAGGCCCAGCGCAGAGACCTCACCCGTGAGCGCCTGCAGCTCCACCAGCAGCTTCTCTCGCTCGCTCTTCAAGCGCGGAGGCAGCGCGCGCACCACGGGCTCGCCCCGCGCCAGGCCCTCGCCGCGGTCGAAGACCTCGAGCTTCTTCCAGTCGCGCTCGCTCGCCCGCAGGCACACCTTGCGGAACGACCGCGAGCCCCACTCCGCGAAGTGCGACGTCCATTTCGGGTCGCGGGTGAAGCGCAGCGAGACGTCCAGGGTCGCCTCCGCCGCGGCCTGCAGGAGCTCACCCGCGGTGGGGAGCTTCTCTCGCCGCGCGACGAGGTACATCACCCACGGGTCCTCCTGCGCGGCGCGCAGGGCCCTCAGGGCGTCTCGGTCGTCGGGGTTGTCGACGACGGGCACCGTCAACCGAAGGCGATCTGCGCGATGTCTCGCACGATCACCAGCGCGCTCAGGCCCAGGAGGAGCATCATCGAGTAGCGCGTCGCGCGCTCCTCCAGGGTGGGCGAGGGCTTGCGCCGGGTGACGAGCTCGTACCCGAGGAAGAGCATCCGGCCGCCGTCGAGGGCGGGCACCGGCAAGAGGTTGAAGAAGAAGAGCGCGAGGGAGATGATCGCGAAGGCGTCGAAGGCGTGGCGCCAGCCGTGCTCGGCGAGCTTCGCGGTCTCGTGAACGATGCCCACGGGGCCCATCACGTTCACCTTCTCGCGGCCGCGGATCATCCGACCGATGGCCTTGACCTGCTCGACGGTGAGCCGCGCGGGCGCCGTCAGCGTGTGGCGCACGACCTGCGACATCGGGATGCGCTCGCTCGCGGAGCCCGCGCCGGGGCCGATGCCGATGCGGAAGCGGTGGTCGCGCTGCTCCTCGCGGGCTGAAGGGCGGAGCTCGACCACCGAGCCCTCTCGGCGCACGGTGAGCGAGAAGGGCCGGCCGCGGGTGGCGTTGATCGACTCGGCGAGGTCGCCGAAGTCCGCCGGGGCGGCGCGGTCGACGCGGAGCACGACGTCGCCGGCGCGCACCCCCGCGGCGGCGGCGGGGGAGTCGGGGAGCACCCGGCCCACCACCGGGCGCTGCACGCCGAGGAGGGTGAGCACGCCGAAGATGATCAGCGAGGCGGCGAGGTAGTTCGCGAGGGGGCCCGCGGCGATGGTGAAGAGCCGCCCGAGGGTGGGGGCGTTCTGGTACGAGCCGCGGTCGTCGGGGTCGTGGGGCTCCGCGGGGGACATCCCCGCGATCTGCACGTAGGCGAGCACGGGGATCGCCGCGACCTGGAACACCGTCTCGCTGCCCTTCGGCCGCCACTGCCAGAGCACGGGGCCGAAGCCGATGGAGAAGACCTTCACCCGCATCCCGAAGGCGCGCGCGACGAGGTAGTGCCCGAGCTCGTGGATGAACACGAGCACCGACAGCGCGAGGATCACCAAGGGGATCTTCATCGAGGTGCGTGATGGTACATCGCCCCCGCGGGCCTTGCCCCTGGAACCCCGAGGGGTACAGGGTGGTCCCTCGCTCGAACGATGCGCGCCTCGCCTGCCGTCGCCCTGTGCCTCCTCGCCACGGTGTCTGCCCTGCCGGGCCGGGCGCAGGCGCCCAACGCGAGGCTGCACGTGAACATCCCGGGCGACACGGGGCTGCGGGCCCTCCCTCCGGGGGTGCTGGTGGCGCCGCAGAGCGAGGGGGCGATGCGGGCCACCGCGGGCAACGGGTGGAGCGACGCGACCCGGCCCAGCGACGAGGTGCTGCGCCCCCGCGCGGCCTGGTCGGCCCTCGTGCGGGAGATGGACACCGACACCCGCTCCCCGCCCGGGTACACGCTGCGCTACGAGGAGGTCTTCACGCCCTCGATCGCGCCCTTCAAGCGGGTGACGGTCTACGACGCCGTCGACGACCTCGGGCGGCTCACGGTGCGCGACCCATCTCTGCGACCGCTGCGGGTGGGGTGGAGCCCCTGGCCCGCGACGGAGCGCGCCTCGCGCTTCACGGGAGACGCCTTCATCGAGCTGCGCCCCGACGCGCCCACCCCCGTGCCGTCGGTGGCGCCGGAGCAGGCGGTGGTGTCGTACCGCACCGTGCCGCAGGTGCCGGTGGCCTTCTTCACCGACAGCGCGGGGAACCTCTACGCGCGCGGAGACCTTCAGGAGGCGCGGAGGGTGCGGCTGACCTGGGTGCTCGAGGCGCCCGAGCGGGCCCTCGCGGCGCCGCGGGTGCCGAGCTCGCCGGTGGGAGCGCCCACCGCGGGGGTGGTGGCGCCGTCGGTGCCGACCTTCCTCGCGGGGGAGTCTCCCGCGGTGCTGGAGAGCCTGGGCCTGCGCGCGGGGATGCCCCTCGACGAGGCGCTCTCGCGGTTGACGTCGCACTTCAGGGCCTTTCGCGACGGAGACCTCCCGACGGCGCCGGGGTCGCGGCCGTACCGCGCGCTGGCGCTCGGAGGCGTAGGGGCGTGCCGGCACCGGGCGTACGCGTTCGCGCTGACGGCCTACGCGCTGGGGCTCGCGACGCGCTACGCGGGCAACGAGGCCCACGCCTGGGTCGAGGTGATGCTCCCGGGCGTGGGGTGGACTCGGGTTGACCTCGGGGGGTGGAACGTCCCCTTCGAGCCGAGGGCGGCGTCGGAGCGGGCGCAGCACCGGCCTGAGAACCCTGACGTATTGCCGCAGCCCGCGGGCTACGCGAACGGGTACTCGAACCTGGCGCGACCGGGCTCGCGCGCGGTGGTGACCGCCGACGCGGGGGTGGCCGAGCCGTCTCCGACCGGGAACGACCCGCCCGGCGACGCCCCCCCGGTGGACCCGCGGAGCGACGGCGCGAACGCGCGGCAGGGG
>JAEYZO010000425.1 GCA_023428035.1 Pseudomonadota bacterium
GGCCCACGCCGGTGCCGCCCTCCTTCGTGGTCGCGAAGTCCGCGCCCACGCTCCCGACGATGGAAGCGTCGACGCCGCGCCCGGTGTCGAGCACCACGACCGACACGCCGGAGTCGTCCTCGCGCACGCTCACCGTGACCTCGCCCCTGTGGGGGGTCGCCTCCACGGCGTTCACGGCGAGGTTCACGAGGGCCTCCCGTAACCTCCGCGGGTCGCACTCGGCGCGAGCGCCTCCCTCTGCTCTCAAGCTCACCCCGGCGGCCGCAGCGCGGGCCTCCACGGCGGTGACCACCTCCCGGGCGAGGGCGCCGAGGTCTATCGCTTCGGGGTCGAACGAGGTGAGCGGTCGCGCGAAGCTGAGGTAGTCGCGAACGATCGACTCGGCCCGCTCGAGCTCCGAGAGGGCCACCTCGAAGCGGCGCGCGTCGCGGGCGTCGAGATCCCGCCGCGAGAGGAGCTGCACGAGACCCCGCACGCTCGACAGGGGGTTGCGCAGCTCGTGGGCGACGCGAGCGCCGACCGCCTCGACCTCCCTGGCGCGGGAGGCTGCCTCGCGCACGCTGGCCTCGCGCATCGCGTCGAGGGCCTCGCCCGCGCGCTGGTGCGCGGAGACGAGCCCCGTGACGCCCACCGCGAGGAGCAGCATCGCCGCGGCCGAGGAGACCGCTGTCATCGCGATGTCGTACGGTGACCGAACGATCGTGGAGATCGGGGCCACGCCCAGCGCGGCGACGAGGGTTAGCGCGAGGGCGAGCATCCTGCGGGCGGGGAGGGCGTCGCCGAAGGCCGCGAAGCTCACCCCCACGGGTGCGAAGAGGAGCGGGAGCATGGGGCTGCGGGCTCCCCCCGAGAGGGCGGCGCCGACGGCGATGGCTACGGCGGTCGCGAGGAGCGAGCGGTCCATCCAGCGGTCGGTGAGGGGATGAGACCGGAGCGAGCGGGCCTCGATCGCGAAGGCCGCGACCACGAGCACCATCGCGGGGCCCAGGGTGAGTCGTTGGGAGGGCGGCGCGCCGGAGAACGCCAGCATGGCGCCGTTCAAGCACACGGCCACGCCGGCGACCCACGGACGCACGCGGAGAAAGCGCGTCCCCACGGAGCGCACCCGCTCTGCGCGGAGGTGGTCCCAGCTCGGCTCAGCCATCACGACGATTGAACGAGCAGGACGCGCTCCGACGCAACGCGGTGGGGAAGCTCCACGCCCTCGCGACGATCCCCCGACACCCCCCTGTCGAGATCTCGACAGCTCCTGGTGACGCCTCGCGCGAATTGCCACGTTCACCGAGCGGCACGACCGCTGCGATGGGGCCCGTGATGCACACCACCGCAGTCGAGTCCCATCGTCCATCGCTCCTTCCCGGCGCGCTCGCCGCCTGGGGAGCCCTCTCGGCCATCGCCGCCGCCGCGGGCTTGATCACCCTGGAGCGCCGCGCGCTCGTCCCGCTCTGCATCGCGGGAGCGACCCTCGCCCTCGTCGTCGCCTACCGCGCGAGCGAGCCCTTCCACGCTGCCGTCGACCGCGTCTCCACCGCGGCGATCGTGGCGCTCCACGCGGTGCGCTTCCCCATCGGCGCGGCCTTCATCGTCGAGTGGACCCGCGGGCGGCTCCCCGCCGAGTGGGCCCTCCACGCCGGTCCCGGAGACATGCTCGCGGGCGCCCTCGCGGTCCCTATGGCCCTCGCCCTCCGCGACGGGCGGCCCCACCGCCGCGCCCTCCTCGCGTGGAACCTCCTCGCCTTCGCCGACATCGTCTCCGTCGCCGCGCACGCGCAGCGCATCGTGTTCTTCTCGGGCCACCCCGAGAGCCTGCTCGGGCTGATGCGCTTTCCCTACGGGATGCTCCCGACCTTCGTGGTGCCGCTGGTGATCGCGACCCACCTCCTCGTGTTCGCGAGGCTGCGTCGGGGCGTCAGTCGATGACGAGCAGCTTGATCGCCGCGAGGTTCACCCGGTTGAAGGCCCCGCCCGATCCCCCGGTGCCGCCCGTGTAGCGCGCGAAGTGGTCGAAGACCGACATGTTCGGCGCAGCGGCGTCGTCGCGGACCACCACCTGGTAGGTGCGCCCCGCGGTGAGCGTCGCGCGCACGAAGGTCGAGTCCCTCCACGCGCCCCACGCGCCGGTGTGGGGCATCGCGATCACGCCCGTGGCGACCACGGCGCCGCCCGCCTCCTGCACCTCGACGCGCTTCACCCCGCAGGTGATCCCCGTGGTGAAGCCCCCCGCGCCGTTCGAGTAGACCGCCTGGATCAGGTGCAGCCCCGTGCGCGTCGGCGTGAAGGTCGCCTCCACGCGGCTCCCGGGGTCACCCCAGCTCCCGACGTGGCGCCGACCGTGATCGTTCGAGAGCGAACCACCCACCACGGTGAGCGCGTCGGCCGCGATGGTCACCACGCGCTCGCCCGCGCCCCACGCGCAGGCGGGGAGCGAGCGCTGCGAGGCCGCGCCAGAAGCGAAGACCGCGTCCACGGCGTAGCAGTGCACTCGCCCGCTCGGTGGGACGGGGTCGTTGAAGGTGCTCCCTTGCCCCGCGGTGAGGGTCGCGACCCGAGCGCCGTCGCGGTAGAGCCGCAGGGTGACGTCGCCGCGCTCGTCGCCGACGTCCACGGCGACCCGGGCCATGCCTCCGTCGACGGTGACGCTGACCGTGGGCGTGCGAGGGCCGAACACCCGGCGCCACTCGCTCAGGTCGTCGACGGTGCGGATCGAGGACGCGGCCTCGGGCGTGTCGACGAGCGTGACCTCGACGCGCGAGTGCTCGCCCAAGGACTGCGGGGTGATCGCCGCTCCGTCGGCGAGGGGGCGTCCGTCGACGGTGACCGCGCCCAGGGCGTAGGCCCCGGCGCGGTCGTCGGTCACGGGCGGGAGCCGCACTACCACATCGACGACCTTGCCCCGCCAGCGGAGTGAGTTCAGCGCGAGGGAGTCCGCGTCGCGGAGCATCGTCGCCCGCAGTTGCCGCGGGATGTATGGCCGCACGCGCAGTCCATCGGGCGATGCTTCGATACCGAACAAGGTGTCGTGCACCATCGAGACGAAGGCCGCGACGCTCCAGAGCTGCCGCTGCGAGTTCACCACCGGGCCGGAGTAGGCGCCGTCTTCGACGCGGGGGCGGCCGGTGGCGAACTCGACGTTCTCCATGTTCGAGAGGTTGAGCGCGGTGGCGCGCACGAGGCTCTCGACGTTCCAGGTGACGGAGCGGTCGTTGCGCACGCGGCGCGCGGCGCGGAGCCAGTAGGCGCTCACGAAGGGCCACATGGCGCGGTTGTGGTAGATCGGCGTGAGCTGCTGCTGGGGCCAGATGACCGCGAGGCCCTTTCCGGCGTGGGGGTACGAGGCGATCGCGTCGCGGGCCTGCTGCGGCGTGGCGACGCCCTCGAGCACGGCGAGGGCGGTGGCGAGGGCGTCGAGGCGCTCGACCGGCGCGGGGTCGAGGAAGGTCGGCACGAAGGCCGAGAAGTTCTGGAGGGCGTCGCTCCAGAAGAGCGCACGCAGGCGATCACGCAGCGCGTCGGCCTGCGCGGCGTAGGTGGTCGCCTGCGTGGCGTCTCCGCGCTCGGCGGCGATGGCGGCGAGGGTGCGGAGCGCGGTGAGGTGAGCGACGTTGGTGCCGAGCGCGACGGACGAGGCGATGTGCGCGGTGTCCGTCGCCGTGTACGCGGCGTAGGTCTGCTCGCGCCAGTCGAGGAAGGACTGCTCCCCGCGGTAGACGCCCATGGGCTCGTCGAAGACGACGGCGCGGTCCATGGCGGCGGTGTTGCGGAGGGCCTCGTAGGCCCGGTCGCGGAAGGCGGTGCGCGCGTCGCCGTCGAGCCAGTGGAGGAGCTGTCGCCCGCCGAGGGACCACACGGCGCGGTCGGTGGAGACGGGCCAGCTCCCTCCGGTGCCGGTGTCTTGCACGATCTGGAGGTCGCCCCCGCCGCGCCGGTTGGAGAGCTTGAACTCGAGGGAGTTGCGCGCGCGGGTGGGGTCCATCGCGGCGAGGCCGAGGTCGACGGAGTAGGCGGTGTCGCGGGTCCAGACGTAGTTCCAGAGGCGGCCGGTCTCGAAGCAGCCGCCGGCGGGGCAGGGGAGGGGCGCGCCGTTGTTGAAGGCCCCGTCGCGGATCTCGCCCACGGAGTTCTCTCGCACCTCTTCGACGGTGAGGGCGTAGAGCGCGTCGAGGAGGGGGTTGCGCGTGCGGAGCGTGGGCCAGTCGGTGCGCTCGGTGACCGTGCGCGGGTTCGAGGGCTGGTTGTCACGCAGCGGCGCGGTGGTGGTGAGGGTGTAGGTCCGCAAGCAGGCGTCGGGGTCGGTGACGGCGACGGTGACGCGGTCGCTGCCGTCGGCGAGCTCGTTGGGGAGCGTTCGCGCGGAGCCCGCGGCGGTGACGCACCCGGGAGTCGAGGGGGGAACGTCGGCGGCGGTCATCGCGTCGGCTCCGAGGTCGGCGGTAGTGGAGGCGTCGGTGGGGGTGACGGTCGACTCGTTACAGCCGAGGAGGCAGAGGGAGAGGGCGAGGGCGGTCCGTCGCATCGCGGCGCAATCTCCCATCGTGGCCGCTCGCGGGGCAAGGCGGGCGCTTCACACGGGCGGGGTGGGCGTGAGAGAACCGCGGCCGTCGCCATGAGAGCCGCGCTGATCGTGCTGGGCCTGTCGCTGTCGGCGTGCGCGTCGACCTCGTCGAACATGAACGCCGACCAGCAGGAGCCGCCGCTCCCGAACAGCACGATGCAGACCTCGCAGCCCCTGGTGCCCGGCGAGGAGACGACGGGCGCGCTCGGATGTGGGCAGGTGGCCTGGTACCGCATCGCTTGCCCGGATGGGCGTCCGATCACGATGCGGATCTTCGGGCAGGCGCAGGAGAACGCGCTGGGGGCGACGGCGACGTTGACGGTGGTGGCGCCGACGGGTCAGGCGATGGGCCAGTTGATGATCCCGGTCTTCGCGCGGGCGCCCAACTGGGACCCGCGGGAGCAGACCTTTCAGCCGCCGGCGCCGGGGACCTTCTTCGCGCGGGTGCAGTTGGATCCGAACGGCTGCCAGCGCGTGGGGTATCGCCTGTCGATCAGCAACGGCGGGTGAGTCAGGGCGAGGGGCGCACCTCGCAGCGGTCGGCGCTGATGCCCGCGACCCCTGCCGCCGTTCACGCCGTCCTGAGCGCGCGCACCACCGCGTCGACGGAGCCTCGCAGCCCGAGCGTCGACGTGTCGACCACCACCCGCGCCTGCGCGTAGAGAGGCGCCCGCGCCCGCAGGATCGCGTCGAGCTCCCCCATCGCGTTGGCCCGGTCGCGCATCGGCCTCGCGTCGCCCTGCGCCACCACCCGGCTCCAGTGGTCCTCCGCCCGCGCTCGAAGCCACACGGTGGTGGTGCGCGACTTCAACAGCGAGAAGGTCTCGTCGTCTGTCACCACGCTCCCGCCCGTCGCGATCACCGCGGTGGGGAACTCCGCCAGCACCTTTCGCAGCGCCTCTCGCTCCAGCCGACGGTACGAGCTCGTGCCGTGGAGCTCGAAGAGCGTCGCGAGCTTCATCCCCGCGGCGGCCTCGATGCGCGCGTCGAGCTCCACGAAGGGGATCCCTAGTCTCTTCGCGAGGCGCTCGCCCACCGCGGACTTGCCCGCGCCGCGCAGTCCCAGCAGCGACACCACCCCCACGCCCGTCGTGGTCTCGTGCTCCTCCGCCGCCGCGAGCAGCGCGGCCCCGGTGGTCTCGAGCGCGTCGGCCACCATCGCGAGTCGGACGACGGAGATGTTCCCTTCGCCGCCCTCGACCTGCGCGAGGAAGCGCTCGCTCACCCCCGCCTTCTCCGCGAGCGCGCGACGGGTCATCGACAGCGCGTCGCGCCGCGCGCGCACGGACCTTCCCAAGCGCGAGAGGAGGTCAGTGCGCATCGAGCGCCTCTTTCCCCCAGCCTTCCTCCATCACCGAAGGAGGGGAGTACCTCTCTTCTCCGAAGCGACGCGCCTGTTGGCC
>JAEYZO010000522.1 GCA_023428035.1 Pseudomonadota bacterium
CCCACCCCCCCGCCGCCGCGGCGGCGGTGGCCTACGCCGACTCCGCGGCGGCGATGGACTACTTCATCGACCACTTCGGGCCCTTCCGCTGGGAGGCCGCGCGCTGGATCGAGGAGCCCATCTTCCCCGGGGGGATGGAGCACGCCACGGCCATCGCGATGGACGAGTCGCTCTTCGACCCGGCCCGCGCCGCGAGCGCCCGCGAGGTGGCCGCTCACGAGCTCGCGCACCACTGGGCGGGCAACCTCGTGCGCGTCGCCCGCTGGAACGACCTCTGGCTCAGCGAGGGCGTGACCGACTACCTCGCGGCGCGCTTCCTCTCGGAGCGCGACGGCTCCCCCGCGGTGTGGCGGACCTTCTTCCGCCAGGCGATGACCCAGGAGCTCCGCGGCGCCGTCGCCCAGCGCGCGCTCCGGCCGCCGGACCCGGAGGGCGACCCGATCGACCTCCTCGACGCGATCACCTACAAGCGCGGAGCGCTCACGCTACGCATGATCGAGCAGCGCGTCGGGGCCGCGGCGCTCGACCGCTTCCTGCGCGGGTGGTTCGACCGCTACGGCGGCACCGCGGTCACCACGCGCGACCTGCGCGACGCGATGCGCGCGGCCTTCCCCTTCGCCGACCTCGACCTCTTCTTCGAGCAGTGGGTCGAGTCCGCGGGCTACCCCCTGCTCACGGTGCGCGCCTCCCACGACGCCGCCGCGGGGAGGGTCACCGTCACCGTCACCCAGACCTCGATGGGAGGCCCCGACCGCGGCTACGCCCTCCCCCTCGACGTCGACCTCGTCGAGGACCTCGACCGCACCACCCGCGTGCGCGTCGACGTGCGCGGCCCCGAGAGCACGGTGACCACCCCGATGGCGCGCCCCCCCGCGCGCGTCGTGGCCGACCCCGAGCGCTGGGCCTACGCCCTGGTGCGCTGCGAGGTCGCCACCGACTGCCCCGTCGACGACGCCTGCCGCAGCACCACCGCGGGCCGCGTGTGCATGCCTCGCTGAGCGATCAGACCTTCACGCCCACCGGGCAGCCGACGCCCGTCCCGCCGATGCCGCAGTAGCCGTCGGGGTTCTTCTCCAGGTACTGCTGGTGGTAGTCCTCGGCGAAATAGAAGGTCGGCGCGTCGAGCACCTCGGTGGTGACCGCGCCGTAGCCCGCGCGCGAGAGGGCCTCGCCGTAGGCCGCCCGGGTGCGCTCCGCCGCCTCGCGCTGCGCGGGGCCGTAGACGTAGACCCCAGAGCGGTACTGCGTGCCGATGTCGTTGCCCTGGCGCATCCCCTGGGTCGGGTCGTGGCTCTCCCAGAACACCTTGAGGAGCGCTTCGTACGACACCCGCTTCGGGTCGAAGACGACCCGCACGACCTCGTTGTGCCCGGTGAGGCCCGAGCACACCTCGCGGTACGTCGGGTTCGGCGTGAGCCCCGCGGCGTAGCCCACCGCGGTAGAGATCACCCCGGGCACCCTCCAGAACTTTCGCTCGGCCCCCCAGAAGCACCCCAGGCCGAACATCGCCACCTCGGCGCCTTCGGGCGCGCCCTTCAGGGGTGTGCCGAGCACGGCGTGGCGCTCGGCGACGGGCATCTCATCGCTCCGCCCCGGCAGGGCCTCTTCGGCGGCGGGCATGCGGAGCTTCTTCGCGTCGGCGTATCCCATACGGTCACCTCTCGATCGTCGCGCTCCGTCGGAGACCTCCGCGGCGCGTTACGACCGCCAAGGTGTACCGCGGCCCGAGCGATCAGTCCTTGCGGGCGAGGTCGGGGGGGAGCGCGATGCCCGCGTGCTGGAGCACCTGCCGCATCTCGACCTTCGAGAGCGCCTTGGCCCAGGCCTCGCGCACGTCGATCTTGCCCTGCTTCACCAGCTCGCAGAGCGCGTCGTGGAGGGTGACCATCCCCTTCTCGCGCCCGGTCTGCATCACCCCGAGGAGCTGAAAGGTCTTCCCCTCACGGATGAGGTTGGCCACCGCGGGGGTCGCGATGAGCACCTCGTAGGCGGCCACTCGCCCGCCGCCGACCTTCTTGCAGAGGGTCTGCGCGATGACCCCCTTGAGCGACTCCGAGAGCATCGTGCGGATCTGCGCCTGACGCTCCGCGGGGAACTGGTCGATGATCCGGTCGATGGTGCTGGGCGCGGTGCGGGTGTGCAGCGTGCCGAAGACCAGGTGCCCCGTCTCCGCGGTCTCGATCGCGATGGAGACCGTCTCGAGGTCGCGCATCTCGCCCACGAGCACCACGTCGGGGTCCTCGCGCAGCGCCGCGCGGAGGGCGTCCTTGAAGCCCTCGGTGTGCACCCTCACCTCGCGCTGGTTGATGAGGCAGCGGCGGTTCTTGTGCACGAACTCGATGGGGTCTTCGATGGTGATGATGTGGTCCGACCGGTTGCTGTTGATCCGGTCGATCATCGCCGCGAGGGTGGTGCTCTTGCCCGAGCCCGTGGGGCCGGTGACCAGCACCAGGCCCTTCGAGAGGTTGCAGAGGTCGAGCACGTGCCGCGAGAGCCCGAGCTGCTCGGCGGGCACGATCTCGACGGGGATGCGCCGGTACACCGCCGCGGGCCCGCGACGGTCGACGAAGGCGTTGCCGCGGAAGCGCGCCACCTCGGGGATCTCGTAGGCGAAGTCGGCGTCCTTCTTGTCGGCGTACTCCTGCCGCGTGGCGGGCTTCATGGTCGGCAGGATCAGCGCCTTGAGCGACTCGGCGGTGAGCGGCGGGTGCTCCCCCACCAGGGGCTTGATCTCGCCGTGCAGGCGCACCAGCGGCGCGCGCCCGGTCGCGAGGTGCAGGTCGCTCGCGCCCATCTTGGTCATCCCGCGGAGCAGCCGGTCGATGCCCGAGGCGTCGAGGGGGGCCTCCTCCACGGGCTGCGCGGCGCGACCCGGCGAC
>JAEYZO010000557.1 GCA_023428035.1 Pseudomonadota bacterium
CGCCCACCGCGTTCGAGCCCCCCGCGCAGGCGTTGCCGCAGGCCCCGCAGTGGGCGACGGCGCTGCGCAGGTCGGCCTCGCAGCCGTTGGTGGGGTTGCCGTCGCAGTCGCCGAAGCCCGTCGCGCAGGCGGTGACAGCGCAGGCCCCCATCGCGCAAGCGCCGGTGGCGTTGGGCGGGTTGCAGGCCACGCCGCAGCCGCCGCAGTTGGAGCTGCTCGCGCGGGTGTCGACCTCGCACCCGTCGCTCGCGTCGGCGTTGCAGTCGGCGAAGCCGGGGGAGCACGCGAAGGCGCAGCGCCCCGCGGCGCAGCTCGTGGTGGCGTTCGCCCGTGACTCGCAGCTTCGGCCGCAGGCGCCGCAGTTGGAGACGTCCCCCGAGGTGTCGGCCTCGCAGCCGTTCGCGGCCGCGCCGTCGCAGTCGGCGAAGGGGGCGGTGCAGGCGCCGACGGCGCAGGCTCCGTTGGAGCAGGTCGCCGAGGCGTTGGGTACGGAGCAGCGGGCCCCGCAGGCGCCGCAGTGGGCGGTGCTGGAGAGCGCGTCGACGCAGGCGCCGTCGCAGCAGGTCTGGGTGCCCGGGCACGCGCGGGCGGAGTTGCAGCCGGTGACGCAGAGGTTGCCCACGCAGAGCGTGCCCGAGGGGCAGTGCTCGTCGCGCAAGCACGCGACGCACTGGTGGGTGGAGGGGTCGCAGCGCGCGCTCGCCGCGCCGCCGTCGGGGGAGGCTCCCCCGCCGCAGTCGGCGTCGTCGGCGCAGCCCTCGGCGCAGGTGTTCATCCCGGCGACGCAGTAGCGCCCGGCGGGGCAGACGTCGTTCGAGGGCGTGCAGGCCACGCAGCGCCCCGAGCCCGGGTCGCACACGGGGCCGTCGGGGTTGCCCGCGCAGGAGGCGTCGTCGACGCAGCGCGGCGGCCCGAGGTCAGCGGTGACGTCAGCGCCCACGTCAGCGGGGCCGAGGTCGACGCCGACGTCGACGCCAGCGTCCATCGGGCCGAGGTCTGTCGCGCCGAGGTCGGCCGCGGAGCCCGAGTCGACGTCCACCACGCTCGTCTCGCCGCCGCCGCAGCCGAGCGCGCAGAGAGACAACAGCGCCGAGGCCGAGAAGAGAGTCCGTCGAAGCATTGGGCCCGCACCTCCAGCGAAGGGCTCGCGGGCCCGACGATACCCGAGGCTACGGACGCACGGTGAGCGACCAGTCGATCTTCACCGTGGCCTCGAGCATCTTGCCCACGGAGCAGTACTTCTCGACGCCCAGGGCCACCGCGCGGCGGGCCTTGTCTTCGCTCACCGGGCCGTCGATCACGTAGCGCAGGGTGATGCGGGTGAAGACCGCGGGCACCGCGTCGGCGCGCTCGCCCTCGACCTCGACCGTGAGGTCTCGCAGGGGCTCGCCCTGGCGCTTGAGGATGTGCACCACGTCGATCGCGCTGCAGGCCGCGAGCGAGGCGAGCACGCCCTCCATGGGGCGCAGCGAGACCCCGTCGCCGCCGTGGTCGGGGGAGCCCGCGAGGCGCACGCTCCCGCCCGAGCCGTTGGAGACGTCGAAGACCGCGCCCTCGGCGGCCTTCTTCAGCGTGACCTTCACGGGGTCTCCTTGGGGGCGAAGAGGCCCGACGAGAGGTAGCGGTCTCCGCGGTCGCAGATGATGACCACCACCACGCCCTCGTCGATCTCGCCGGCGACCTTGAGCGCGGCCCAGAGCGCGCCCCCCGACGACACGCCGCCGAAGACGCCCTCGGTGCGGGCGAGCGCGCGGGTGGTGCCTTCGGCGTCGGCCTGGGTCACGTCGATGACCCGGTCGACCCGCGAGCGGTCGAAGATCTTCGGCAGGTACGCCTCGGGCCACCGACGGATGCCCGGGATGCGCGAGTCACCCTCGGGCTGCACGCCCACGATCTGCACCGCCGCGGAGCGCTCCTTCAAGAAGCGCGAGGTGCCCATGATGGTGCCCGTGGTGCCCATCGACGAGACGAAGTGGGTGACCCTCCCCTGGGTGTCGCGCCAGACCTCGGGGCCCGTGGTGCGGTAGTGCGCGCGCCAGTTGTCGTCGTTGGAGAACTGGTCGAGCATGAGGCAGCCGCCCTCGGCGACCTTGGCGCGGGCGTAGTCGATCGCGCCCTCCATGCCGCCCGAGGCGGGGGTGAGGGTCACCGTCGCGCCGAAGGCCTGCATGGTCTGCACGCGCTCGGCGGTGGAGTTCTCGGGCATGACCAGCTCGAGCTCGTAGCCCTTGGCGCAGGCGATCATCGCGAGGGCGATGCCGGTGTTGCCGCTGGTGGGCTCGATCAGGCGCACGCCGGGCTTGAGCTCGCCGCGGGCCTCGGCGCCCTCGATCATGGCGAGGGCCGGGCGGTCTTTCACGGAGCCGCCGGGGTTGTGGCCTTCGAGCTTGGCGAGCACGCGCACCCTGGGCTTGCGGTGCATGCGGGTGAGCTCGACCAGGGGGGTGTTTCCGACGAGGCGTGTGAGGAGCATTGGGGGGGGTGTTCGGTTCAGCCCTTGATGCGGCGCTGCATCTCGGTGACGTGGGGGCGAAGCGCGGTGACGGCGTCTTCGGGGCCCTTGAAGCGCACCGACCCACGCGGCGAGCCGCGGTGGAGCTTGAAAGTGAGGATGTTGTCGACGATGACGGGGCGGGTGATCGAGGCCCAGGGGATCACGGCCTTGAAGGGCTTGGGCTTGCGCTCGCGGACGCCGTAGCCGAAGCAGACCGCGGAGAGCACCACGAGGACGGCCACCCCAGCGGCGCGAGACTCGGTGGCGCTGCCGATGACGACCCCGACCACGCCCCCCACGAGGAGCCCGAGGAGGCTCATCCACGCGAGGATGAACGGGCGGCGGTGCTGGGCGGTGATCCACACGCCGTCGGCCACGAGGGTGATCGACCCGGCGCCCTCGAAGCCCGCGCTGCCGGCCTCGTCGCCGAGCTTCTGCGGCTCGAAGTGACCCTCGACGGTCTTGCCGAGGACGGACAGGTCCGCTTCAGAGGGTGGCATAGGGGGGCCCACGCTACCGTGCGCCGCGCGCGCGTCGCAACGGTCACTCTGCGAGGAGGGCGACGATGAACTCCCCCGAACGCGGGCGTCCCGCGGAGACGTAGGTGTCGAGGGAGAAGAAGTGCGTCCCGGGGCCGAGGGCGACGCGCACCGAGCGGTCGTCGCGGGCGACGCAGGCGGCCCCGGTCGCGGAGCCCGAGAGCGCGTG
>JAEYZO010000586.1 GCA_023428035.1 Pseudomonadota bacterium
CGGAGGAAGGGCGGGGGATGGTGGCCCGGATGTACCCTCCGCGCCCGTGTCGTCGGTGATCGATCGTTGGCGCGCCTCTCCGCTCGCGCGCTTCGTCGCGCTGGGCGCGATGTTGTTCGCCCTCGACGCGTGGCGCTCCCGCGGCGCTCGCCCTGACCACACCATCACCGTGACCTCGGACTTCGTCGCGGGGCTGCGCGAGGGGCTCCGTCGTGAGCGCGGCCGAGAGCCCACCCGCGACGAGGTCGAGGCCCGGGTGCAGGAGCACGTCCGCGACGAGGCGCTGTACCGCCACGCCCTCGCGCTCGGCCTCGACCGCGGTGACGTCATCGTGCGTCGACGTCTCGCGCAGAAAGCCGCGTACCTCATCGAGGCCGAGTCCGAGCCGCCCGCGCCCACGGAGCCACAGCTCCGCGCCTGGTACGACGCGCACCGCGACCGCTACGCCGACGCGCGGCGCGTCACCGTGGAGCACCGATATTTCTCCCGCGAGCGCAGGGGTGAGCGCGCACGTAGCGACGCGAGCGGAGACGCGGGCGAGGGCGACCCCTTCCTCCGCGGGGAGCGCTTCGTCGACGTGACGGGCGCCGAGCTCGACGCGGTCTTCGGCGAGGGCTTCGCGTCGCGGGTGATGTCACTGCGCGAGGGCGAGTGGGGAGGCCCCGTCGAGAGCGCCCTCGGATGGCACCGCGCACGGTGGACCTCAGCGCCATCGCGCGGCGAAGGCTTCGACGCGGCGAGGGAGCGCGTGACCTACGACTGGAGACAGTCCGAGCGCGCGCGGCGGGTGGAGACGGCGACCCGCGAGCTGGTCTCGCGCTACCGGGTGGTGCGCCGATGAGGGCGTGGGCGCTCGTGCCCGCGATGCTCCTCGCGACCACGGTGGCGAGCGCGCACCCGCTGGGCTTCGGCGTGGTGGAGCTCACCGAGACACACGTCGGAGCGGTCGCGGTGTCGCTCCGGGTGTCGGGAACCGAGCAGCAGGGGCATCGCGTGACGGTGGCTCCGCCCGCGGGCTGCGCGGCGGTCGGTCCGACGCGGGAGGAGCCGCTCCCCGAGGGCTGCGCGACGCGCGCGCGGGGGCGCTGCGAGGGGGGGCTGCGCGGCGCGAGGGTGGCGCTCGCGGGCCTCGAAGGCAGCGGGGCGCAGCTCGTGGTGCGCGCCCACTTCGCCGACGGCGTGACCGTGGAGGAGACCCTCGACGACGCTCGCCGCGCGGTGACGTTGCCGACGCGAGCGCGCCCGTGGTCGGTGGCGGGGCGGTACCTCGTGATGGGCGCGCGTCACATCGCGGAGGGCGCCGATCACCTGGCGTTCGTGCTGGCGCTTACGCTGTGGTTCACGTCGCTGCGCGCGCTCGCCCTGGCGGTGACGGGCTTCACGCTCGGGCACAGCGTGACGCTGGCGCTGGCGGCGACGGGGTGGCTGAGGGTGCCGCAACGTCCGGTGGAGGCGTGCATCGCGCTGAGCGTGCTGCTGGTGGCGTTGGACATCGCGAAGGGCCGCGCGCCGCCGCGGCGCGGGTGGATGGTCACGGGGGTGATCGGCACGCTGCACGGGATGGGCTTCGCGGGGGCGCTGCGCGAGGTGGGTCTGCCCGTGGGAGCGGTGGTGCCGGCTCTGGCGGCCTTCAACGTGGGCGTCGAGGTCGGGCAGCTGGCGTTCATCGCGCTCGCGCTCGGGGTGATGGCGCTGTTGAAGCGAGCGCGGGTGGAGGAGGCCGTGACCCGGCGGTGGGTCACCGACGCGCTGGGCGCGTGGTCGGTGATGCTGCTGTTGCAGCGGGTGTGGTGAGGGCGGACGGAGGTCAGCGCTTCGCCGCGAGCGAGTCGAGGTAGCCCTGGATCGCCCGCGTCGTCTCGGAGCTCATCCACGCGGCCTTCGCGTCGTCGTCGATCGCCGCTTGCCGCCGCGCCATGTCGTAGATCGGCTCGGCCATCGCGCGGCGCGTGAGCGCGTAGGCCCGCGCCGGCAACTCGGCCCGCTTGCGCGCCACCGTCAGCGCGCGCGTCAGCACGTGGTCGACCTCGCACAGCTCGTCGCACAGGCCCGCCGCGAGGGCCTCCTCCGCGGGGATCGCCTGCGCGCCGTACACCAGCTCGCGCAGCGCCGTCGGGGCGCAGCGCGCGGCCACCACCGCGAGCGGCAGCGCGGGGAAGGGCACCCCCACCGCGAGCTCGGTCACGCCCATGCGCGGCCACCCCTTCACGAGGATCCGGTGGTCGCAGCAGGCCGCGAGGATGCACCCGCCCGCGATCGCGTGGCCGTTCATCGCCGCGATCAAGGGCTTCGGGAAATCCAGCGCCGCCCGGAACACCGCGTCGAGGAGCGGCAGGAAGCGCGAGACGTAGGCCTCGCCCCCGTCGAGCAGGCGCCGCAGGTCGACCCCCGCCGAGAACGACCGCCCCGCGCCGGTGAGCACCACGGCGCCCGCGCTGCCCTTCGCCTCCTCGTCGAGGGCGGAGATCAGCGCCTCGCACAGCTCGACGTCGAGGGCGTTCACCTTTCCGCGCTCCATGCGCAGCACCGCCACGGCCCCGTGCAACTCCCGGTGGATCATCTCGCTCACGCTCACCCTCCTGCTCCTGACGCTCGGCGAGGATACGCCCATCGCCGACGGTGAAGCTCAGTTCGGGATCGGCGGGCAGTGGTGTGATC
>JAEYZO010000631.1 GCA_023428035.1 Pseudomonadota bacterium
GCGCTACGTCGAGGCGCAGCGCGCGGCCGACGCCGAGGCGTACCGCCTGGAGAAGGAGGCCGACGGCCGCAGGGCCGCGGCGGCGGCCGAGGCCGAGGCGGTGACGCGCAGGGCGCAGGCCGAGGCAGACGCGGCGAGGGCCATGGCCGAGGCGCACAAGGCGCAGCAGATGGTGCCCGTCGACGTGGAGCGAGAGCGGGTGGGGGTGAAGGAGCGCGAGGTCGAGGTGCTCCAGCAGGAGCTCGAGGCGAGGGCGCGGCACGGCGCGGCGGCGCAGGAGTTCGAGCTGGCCAAGATGCGGATCACCAAGGAGGCCGAGGTGAGGATCGAGGGCGCCAAGGCCATGGCGGTGCTCACCGGCAAGATCAACGCGCAGCTCTTCGGCACGCCCGAGGACGTGGCCCGGATGATGCGGTCCTACTCGCAGGGGATGGGCGTGGCGAAGCTGATGGACGGCTTCCTCGCGGGGGCCGACGCGCAGACTCTGGCCGCGGGGCAGCGGGTGGTGGAGGAGCTGATGTCGGCGGTGAAGGCCGCGCCCGCGACGGTCGAGGCCGGCGGCGAGGCCGCGGAGGTGGCCGACGCGGCGGAGTGAGCGGGTGAGCTGAGGGGAGAGGGCGCGAGGGGCGCGGCGTTCGAGAGCGGGCGCCGCGCCTCGTCGCGTTCAGGGGGAGGTCAGTAGCGGTAGTGGTCGGGCTTGTAGGGGCCCGAGACGGGGACGCCGAGGTAGTCAGCCTGCGACTGCGAGAGCGAGGTGAGCTCGACGCCGAGCTTCGAGAGGTGCAGCGCGGCGACCTTCTCGTCGAGGGTCTTGGGGAGCACGTGTACGCCGAGGGGGTACTTCTGCGGCTCGGTCCAGAGGGCGACCTGCGCGAGGACCTGGTTCGAGAACGAGGTCGACATCACGAACGACGGGTGCCCCTTGGCGCAGCCGAGGTTCAGGAGCCGCCCCGACGCGAGCACGGTCAACCGACGGCCATCCGGGAAGATGTACTGGTCGGTCTGCGGCTTGATGTTCTCCTTGCGGATCTCGCGGTTGCTCTCGAGCCACGCCACCTGGATCTCGCTGTCGAAGTGGCCGATGTTCCCGAGGATGGCCCCGTCCTTCATGCGCTTCATGTGCTCGCCGGTGACGACGTCGGCGCAGCCCGTGGCCGTGATGATGATGTCGGCCTGCTCGACGACGGACTCCAGGCGCTTGACCTCGTAGCCCTCCATCGCCGCCTGCAGCGCGCAGATCGGGTCGACCTCGGTGACCACCACCCTCGCGCCCATGCCCCGGAGCGACTGCGCGCAGCCCTTGCCCACGTCGCCGTAGCCGCACACCACGGCCACCTTGCCCGCCACCATCACGTCGGTGCCTCGCTTGAGCCCGTCGAGGAGCGACTCGCGGCAGCCGTAGAGGTTGTCGAACTTCGACTTGGTCACCGAGTCGTTGACGTTGATCGCCGCGACCTTGAGCGTGCCCTTGCGGTGCATGTCGTAGAGCCGGTGCACGCCCGTGGTGGTCTCCTCGGAGATCCCCTTGATGCCGTCGGGGCCCTCGAAGAGCTGCGGGTACTTGTTGTGCACCATCACCGTGAGGTCGCCGCCGTCGTCGAGGATCATGTTGGGGCCCTTCGCCCCCTCGAAGGCGAAGAGCTGCTGCTCGAGGCACCAGTCGTACTCGGCCTCGGTCTCGCCCTTCCACGCGAACACCGGCACGCCGGTGACGGCGATGGCCGCGGCGGCCTCGTCCTGCGTCGAGAAGATGTTGCAGCTCGTCCAGGTGACCTCGGCGCCGAGGGCCTTGAGGGTCTCGATCAGCACCGCCGTCTCGACGGTCATGTGCAGGCAGCCCGCGACGCGCGCGCCCTTCAGCGGCTGGCTCGGCCCGTACTCCTCACGGATCGACATCAGCCCCGGCATCTCCTTCTCGGCCATGCGGATCGCCTTGCGGCCCCACTCCGCCAGCGAGATGTCCTTCACCTTGTAGCGCCCGGCCTGCTCGTTCTTCGTCGTCATCGCTCCGTTCCCTTCTTCGTTCCGCGCGCGCCCTTCTGCCCGCGCGTGTCGTCGTCCGTCTTCGTCCCCGCTGCGTGAGGGGCGCGCTTCATGGGCACCCTCCCCGACGCCGTCAACCACGGCACGTGCCGATCGAGGCCCTGCCCCGCCCAGAGCGCGGGCACCCTCGCCACGGTCACCCCCTCGAGCCCCGCGCCCACCGCGAAGCGCTCCAGCTCCGCGGCCTCGAAGCCCATCCACAAGTCCGCCTGCGCCGACTGCATCCCCTCGTCGTCGTGGCGGCCGTAGTCCACGACCACCACCAGCCCGCCCGGCGCCGCGAGCGAGGCCAGGCGCTTGAAGGCCTCCGCCGGGCGAGGCGCGTGGTGCAGCACCCTCGACGCCACCACCAGGTCGGCCCCCTCTCCCGCCGCGGCGCGCACCGCGTCTCCGTCGAGCTCGCTCTCGACGAGCTCCACGTTGCGAAAGCCCCGCTGCGACACCCGCTCGGCGCAGAGCGCGAGCTGCGCCGCCGAGCGGTCGACCGCCACCACCCGCGCGAACACGGGGGCCAGCACCTCGACCAGCGGGCCGTCTCCCGCGCCGACATCGACGGCCAGGCCCCGCGCGATGAACATCGGCGCGAGCGCCATGAGGTAGGCCGCGAGCTCCGTCGGAGGCCCCATGGGAGACGCACCCTTCGCGCCGCGGGCGAAGAACTCCTTCGCGCCCCGCTCCCGCGCGCGAAGCACCTCGGCCACGCGCCGCAGGCTCCCGTCGGACTCCACCACCCGACGCCCCGCGGCCACCGCGTCGGAGACCACCGGGTCATCGACCGCGCCGTCGGCGAGCCGCGCGAGCGTCCACGTCCCCTGGCGCCGCACCTGGAGCAGGCCCGCCTGGCGCAGCGACGCGAGGTGCCGAGACACCGTGGGCTGCGTCTCGTTCAACAGCTCCGCGAGCTCGCCCACCGCCAGCTCGTCGTGCTCGGCCAGCGCCAGCATCCGAAGCCGCGAGGGGTCGCCCAGCAGGCGGTACAGCTCCCAGCGAGAGAGGCGCTCGGGGGTCGTCCGGTCCACGCCGTCCATCCGTGGATGCGTATATTCGTTCATCTTGATAAGCGCAAGTACACCCCCTCCCCGAGGGTGATCCGATAGGGTCCGGCGGGAACGATGTCGAAGGGTCGGGTGCTACTGGTCGACGACGACGACGACCTGCGGTCGTTGCTCTCGGGGATGCTCCGTAACGGCGGCTGGGTGGTGGACCCCTGCCACGACGGCCACGAGGCCCTCGCGAAGCTCGCGGCGAGCCGCTACGACTGCGTGGTCAGCGACGTTCGGATGCCGGGCCTCGACGGGCTCTCGCTCCTCGACCGGGTGCGCCGCGCGGCGCCGGGCACTCCGATGCTCCTCCTCACGGCGCACGGTGAGCTCGACGACGCGGTGCGCGCGATCGGAGAGGGCGCGGCGGCGTACCTGCCCAAGCCCATCAGCCACGCGGCGCTCCTCGAGGCTGTGTCGCGCGCGACGGTGGGCAGAGACCGGGTCGACGCCCCGCCCTTCGCGCCCGTGACCGAGGGCCTGGTGGTGGGCCGCAGCCCGTCGATGATCGAGCTCTACGGGCTCGTGGCGCGGGCGGCGAAGGCCGACGTGCCGGTGCTCGTCACGGGCGAGACGGGCTCGGGCAAGGAGTGGGTGGCGCGGGCGATCCACCGGTACAGCCCGAGGAGCGCGGGGCCCTTCGTGGCGATCAACTGCGCGGCGATGTCGAACTCGACGCTGGAGAGCGAGCTCTTCGGCCACG
>JAEYZO010000769.1 GCA_023428035.1 Pseudomonadota bacterium
CGTGGGCGTGAGCGTACGGCGCGCCCCGGCCTTCTGCCGGGGGGTGGCCGCGCACGCCGCGACCGCGAGCACGTAGAGCGCGAAGCCCGCGGTGAAGGCCCGCCCCTGGGCGCGCAGGGCGAGGAGGGGCTCCACCGCGAGGGGGTAGGCGATGAGCGCGGTGAGGCTGCCGACGTTGCTCGCGGCGATGAGCGGCGAGGGGTCACCGCCCGTGGCGTTCACGTACCAGCGCTGGAGGAGCGGAGCCCCCGTGGAGAGCAGCACGAAGGCCGGCGCGACGCGAAGGGCGAGGGCGAGGAGCACCCATCCCGTGGGGTCGCCGTCAGGGGGAGGCGGCAGGGCGTCGAAGGAGAAGGGGAGGGTGGCGAGCGCGAGGGCGAGGAGCGCGAGGTGCAGCGCGGGCTGCGCGCGAGGGCCGAGGCGAGACGGCAGCGCGTGGGCGTAGCCGTAGCCCGCGAGGAGGGCGCACTGAAAGAAGAGGACGCAGGTGTTCCAGAGGGCGGGGACGCCGCCGGTGAGGGGGAGCAGGGCGCGCGCGACGAGGGGCTGCACCGCGAAGAGCAGCGCGGAGCCGAGGAGGGTCGCCAGGGTGAAGCGCCGGGCCACGCCCGAGGCATGGCCCAACTACGGGCGAGAGGGGAAGAGGGAGCTCAGTGCGAGAGCTGCGTCGCGTCGGCGCGGGGCTCGGGGGCCGACGAGAAGCGGCCGTAGAGGGTCTCTTCGAGCTGGTCGACGAGGCCCAGCGCGTGGGCCCGCGCCAGCTTGGCGGAGAAGAGTTCACTGTCGGATTCGGGCATCGCCCGGTCGAGCTCGGCGACGATGAGCCGGGCGTGGCGGAGGACGTCTTCGAGCGAAACGGAGAGCTCTCGCGGGCTGCGCATGGTGACCTCGATGGGGCTCCCTCCGCCCGTCGCGCGCGCCGCGACGCGTGTCAGGGGAGCCGTGCGGTGGCTTCGATGCTGTTCAGGGCTTCGAGGGAACGGAGAAAAATCTCTCGGTTCGCCCGCCGTCGCCGATCCCACCGGCGACGAGGGAGCGGGTATAGAACGGCGCCACCGCGGTCACAAGCGCGGTTCGTGATTTTCCGCGCTGACGCGGCGCGCAATCACGAAACGTATGTCGTGTGTCGGTGCGTAGCCGGCTACGCGGCTCAGGAGAGGGCGGGGTAGGTGGCGACGACCTCGCGGCTCGGTCGCTCGACGCTCACGAGCTTCGAGGTGATGAGGTCGCGCTCCCCCCGGCGGAAATAGATCGAGTCGCCGGGCTCGGGCGCGAGGTTCACCGGGAGGATCCCTCCGTTGCCCACGTAGCGGAGCGTGCCCGCGAGTCGCCGGCCCACCGCGGGGTGCTGCTCGACCCAGGAGCCGTCGCGCAGGTCGCGCACCCCGACGCAGGTGCCCGCGCGCACGTGGTACTCGGTGTTGCGCGTCACGAAGACCTTGTGGATCCGCCGCTCGTGGCCCTTGAAGCTCATTTCGCCTCCGTCGGGCAGAGGGCTCGCACGTCTGAAGGGGGAGCGTCCACTTCTCCGTGCTTTTCGGGTCGGGGGTGCGTCAACGACCGTTGACGCCCCGAGCGTCTCCAGCTCGGGTGCGAACGGCTGTATACGCCCGTGAACCGACCGCGAAAGCGCACCAATTCCATAGGGTTGCGCGAGCGTGGCGGGCGCCGCTGGCGCGGTATGGCGGCTGCTCTCTCCTGGGGGGCAGCACCCCCACTGCAGGGAGGTTCCCGATGACCCACCGCTCTCGCCTCGCGTCGCTCTCACTCGCCACCGCGCTCGGCACCCTCGGGGTGAGCGCCCCGGCCTTCGCGCAGCAGAACCCTTTCGGGGCGATCCCAGCGCTGGTGCAGCGCATCCCGCAGGTGGTGTTCAACCAGGGTCAGGGCCAGGGCCTGCCCTCCCTCGACAACCTCCCCGCCCTCGGCCGCTGGGCGGGCGGGCAGGACGACTCCGACGACTCCGACGAGCCCGACGACTCCGCGCGGGGCGGCGACGACGACACGGGCTGCGACGGCGCGGGCGACCGGGCCGACGAGAGCGATGTCGACAGCGACAGCGACGCCCCCGCCCCGGCTCCCGCGCCCGCTCCCAACGCGCAGGGCGGACGCACCTTCGGGATCTTCGTGGGCGTGTCGCAGTACGGCGGCGAGAACGAGGACCTGCCGGGCAGCGCCGACGACGCCGTGCAGCTCGCCCGCGCCTTCGAGCGCGCCGGGTGGATGGAGCGCTCCAACGCCGTGGTGCTCACCGACCGCAACGCGTCGCTCGCCAACGTGCGCCAGGCCTTCAGCCAGATGGCCTCGCGGGTGGGGCCCAACGACACCCTGGTCTTCTTCTACGACGGCCACGGGAACACCCGCGTGCTCGACACGGTGGGCCCCGACCTGTCGCGCTCGGAGCTCGGTCGGCTGATGGGCTCGGTGCGCGGGCGGCAGCTGCTCGTGCTCGACTCCTGCGAGGCGGGGGGCTTCGCTCCGCTGGTGCAGGGCCGCTCGGGCCGCGCGGGGCTCTTCTCGTCGCGGGCGAACGAGAACTCGCAGACCGCGCCGGAGGTGAACGCGGGCGGCTGGCTCGCCTACTTCCTGCGCCAGGCGGTGGCGGGGGGCGTGCGCCGCGGGCCTGACGGCGCCGTCGACCTCGACGAGGTGGTGCGCTACGTCGAGGCCCGCTACCAGCGCCAGGGGATCACCAACCGCCAGCACCTCGTCGCGGTGCAGCCGCGGGGCGAGACCTTCGCCCTCGGAGGCTCGGGCAACGGCGCGGTCACCACGCCCACCGACGTGGCCGTGGCGCGCAACGACGCCCCGGCGCGCCGTCCGGGCCGCGGTGAGGCCCCCGACTTCAACCAGATGGTCGAGCAGGGCCTGGGCATCGCGGGCCGGGTGATGAACGCCCTCACCAAGCGCGGCGCTCCCGCGCCGCGGTAGGTTTCCCTGAGGGCTACATCAGGTAGCCCGACTCTCCGTGCTGAGACTCGTCGAGCCCCTCGAGCTCCTGCTCCTCGTCGACGCGCAGCCCGATCACCTTGTCGACCAGCTTCAAGATCCCGTAGGTGAGCGCGGCGCTGTAGGCCCCCGCGGCGAGCACGCCCAACAACTGCTTCCCGAACTGCGCGGGGTTGCCCAGGAGCAGCCCGTCGCTGCCCGCGGCGTTGAGCGCCTTCTGCGCGAAGACCCCCGTGAGGATCGCGCCCAGGATCCCGCCCACCC
>JAEYZO010000817.1 GCA_023428035.1 Pseudomonadota bacterium
GGGCCCGTCGTCGCAGCCCGCGGCCAGCGCCGCGACGGCGACCGCGGCGGCGCGGAGGGGTGAGCGCTTCACCGCCGGAGTCGTACCACGACGCCCGCGACCGCCGCTCCGCGGAGCGCCGCGGTTGCCCTCTGGCGCGCCGCCGCAGTAGCTTCGAGGCGAGGCCTCGGTGTCGACAGTTCTCTCGACCGACGGAGGAGTGATGCGAAGCGGCGCAGTGCGCGGGGGCTCGGCGGGCTTCTCGCTCGTGGAGCTCCTCGTGGTCGTGGTGATCATCGGCATCCTCTCGGCCATCGCGGTGCCGCTCTACCTGCGCACGCGGTACCGCTCTCAGGCCATCGAGGCCGGCGAGGTGCTCTCGCGCATCGGCGCGGCGCAGGAGTCGTACCGCGCGGAGTTCGGGGTGTACTCCGACGTGTCGAACGACCTGCCGCTCGCGGGGGGCAGCCCCGGCTCGACCGGCGCGCTCGGCACCTGGTGGCCCAACGAGGGCGTCACGACCGGGGGGAGGCAGACCGACTTCTACGCCGGCCTGCCGGCCGCGTGGAACCAGCTCGGGGTGCGCCCTCGGCAGCTCGTCCGATACTCGTACCAGACCATCGCAGGGCGGGCCGGGGTGCGCCCGAACCTGCCCGCGCCCTCGAACGACCTGGGCTACGCGTCGCTCCCGCCTCCGCAGCAGGGGGTGTGGTACCTCGCGACGGCCACGAGCGACCTCGACGCCGACGGCACCCGCTCGCGCTTCGAGCTGTCGAACCTGACGCGACGCCTCACGATCATCGGCTCCGACATCGAGTGAGCCTCGCAGATGGTTCCATCGGCCGGCGATTCCGTTAGGATCGCGCGCCGAAACCAATGCCCCCTCGCAGCCCCTTGTTGATCGGTTCGGCGCCCGGCAGCGACCTGCTGCTCCGCGCGCCCGGCGTCGCACCTCAGCACGCGCGGCTCTACTGGCAAGACGGCCTGTGCGTGCAGGACCTCGGGCAGGGCGTCACCGCCGTCGACGGTCGACGCCTCGCGCCGCAAGAGACCGCGCAGCTCCCCGGCGTGCACGCGCGGCTCACCGTGGGCGACGCGCAGGTCCCGCTCAACACCCTCGAGGTCGCGAGGCTCTACTGCGAGCGCACGGCGCTCCCGATGTCGCGCCCTGGGGTGCTCACCATCGGCCGCGACCCGGCGCGCTGCAACGTGCTCGTGTCGCACCCCACGGTGTCGGGCCTCCACGCGCAGGTCGACCTCAACGCCCGCACCTTCACCGACCAGCAGAGCAAGAGCGGCAGCTTCGACCGCGCGTCCCAGCGGTTGCCCCCCGGGCAGCCCGTGCCCCTCGACGCGGCCGGCGGCTACGCCCTCGGCGCTGTGTGGGTGCCCACCGGGATCCTGTTCGAGATGGCCGGCGCGCAGGCGCCCGCGTCGCAGCCGATGATGGGACAGGTGATGCCCACCAACCAGGGCGCGCCGCCGTCGCACCCGGGCGTGATGATGCCCCAGTCGGGCCCCGCGCCCTTCGGCTCGAACCAGGGCGGCTACGCCTCGAACCAGGGCGCGCCGCAGGCCTCGGGCCCGCAGGGCGGCCAGCACAAGACCATGTTCGGCACCTTCGACCTGTCGGGCGGAGGAAAGGCCTTCGCCACCATCGGTCGTCTGCCCACCTGCGACATCGTGCTGCCCTACCCCCAGGTGTCGGCGCGGCACACCTCGGTGATGAAATCCCCCGACGGGGCGAACCTCGTGGTGGGGGATTTCGGCAGCACCAACGGCACGTACGTCAACGGGCAGCGGCTGGTGCCCGGGCAGACCGTGACGGTGCCGCCGAAGACCAAGATCTTCGTCGGGCCCTACCCCGTCATCGTCGACCTGCAGAACAACGCGATCACCGCGTACGTGGAGCAGGAGCAGAACTTCCAGAGCGCGAACCTGGTCGAGATCGAGGCCCTCGACATCTTCTTGAAGGTGCCCGACCGCGACCAGAAGGGCCGCGACAAGGTCCTGCTCAACCACGTGACCTTCAAGGCCCTGCCCGGCGACCTCATCGCGCTGATGGGCCCGTCGGGCGCGGGCAAGACCACGCTCCTCACGGTGCTCAACGGGTACCTGCGCCCCACCACGGGCGAGGTGCGGATCAACGGCGAGAACCTCTACGCCATCTACGACGCCCTCCGCGGGAGCATCGGGTACGTCCCCCAGGACGACATCGTGCACCCCGAACTCACGGTGAAAGAGGCCATCACCTACTCCGCGCGCTTCCGCCTCCCGGCCGACTACTCCGACGAGGAGATCGAGAAGCGCGTCGAGCAGACCATCAAGGACCTCGGCCTCGAGCAGGTGAAGAACCTCGAGATCGGCAAGCCCGAGAAGAAGGTGCTCTCCGGCGGCCAGCGCAAGCGCGTGAACATCGCGCTCGAGCTCGTCACCGACCCCGCGCTGATGTTCCTCGACGAGCCCACCTCGGGCCTCGCGGCCGACGACACCGTGGCGCTCATCGACCTCCTGTCGAACCTCGCGAAGAAGTACGGCAAGACCATCATCGTCACGATCCACCAGCCCGCGCGCGAGGAGTACGAGAAGTTCAACCTCGCGTTCATCATGGGCTTCGGCGGCGAGCCCGTGTACTTCGGCCCCTCGGGCAAGAAGTCCTACGACTTCTTCGCGCGCTACAAGGGCCAGCCCATCGACAACCCGCGCGACATGTTCGACCAGCTCAAGGCGCGCGAAGAAGACCTGATGAAGTCAGGGCGCTTCCCCGACAAGCCCTCGGCGCGCCTTGGTTCCGCGCAGGAGTGGCGCCGCGAGTTCTACCAGCCGTCGAACCCGATCTACGGCGAGATGTACTCGGGCAAGCGCGAGCCCGGAAAGCCCGGCACCAACCGCCCGCCCTCGCGCAACCCCGTCCCGCTCATCCGGCAGTTCAAGCTCCTGCTCTCGCGCTACGCGATCGTGAAGCGCCGCGACACCGCCGGGATGGTCATCATCATCGCGCAGGCGCCCATCATCGGCGGGCTCCTCGCGGCGGTCTTCTACGACTCGCCGCGGATGCCCAACCTCTGGTGCCAGAACCAGGTGCTCGCGAGCGAGGGCGCCGCGATGCGGGCGGCGCAGCAGGCCAACGACATGGGGGTCATCCAGGCCTGTCAGGCGATGTCCCGCGAGCGCTTCAGGGACGTCGACGACTTCAAGGGCGCGCTCTTCTTCCTCACGGTGGGGGCGCTCTTCTTCGGCGTGTCGAACGCCGCGCGAGAGATCGTCGCCGAGCTCGCCATCTACCGCCGCGAGCGGATGGTGAACCTCTCGATCTTCAACTACCTGCTCTCGAAGTTCGTGCTGCTCTCAGCGCTCTGCGTGCTGCAGTGCACGGTGCTCCTGGGGATCGTCTACCCCTTCCTCTCGCTGGGCAACGGCGACTGGAGCGCCTTCATGCCGATGCTCGGCACGATGATCCTGTCGTCGATGTGCGCCGTCTCCCTCGGCCTCCTCATCTCGACCGCGGTCACGAGCTCCGAGGCGGCGATGGCGCTCACCCCGATCGCCCTGATCCCGCAGGTGGTGCTCGGCGGGCTGCTCGTGCCGATGACCAACAAGCCCTGGCTGAAGTGGGTGATGGCGCTGATGCCCTCGCGCTGGAGCTTCGAGGGGCTCATGGGCGCCGAGCGCGACGCGCTCTCGCAGCGCTGGCGCATCCCGACGTGCATCTCGCAGGCCGGCGATGGGGTGATCCTCCGTAACGGGCAGCACTACTTCGACTGCGCCGTCGAGGAGATCGCCCGCGCCACCGAGCGCTCCGGCGGCTGGGGCTTCGGCTCGTGGGACCAGCCCGTCGTGCACAACGGCGTGCTCGCCGGGATGACCCTGGTCTTCCTCGGCCTGGTGGCCTTCCTGTTGAAGCGCCGCGACTCGGTCTGACCGCGGCCCTCAGCGGGCCCCGCCGAGCGGGTTCTGCGCGGCGCTCATCAGCACGGACCGCGGCATCGTGCTGTTCACCCTGAAGGGCACGTCGAAGTTCACGGACTCACCGCCCACCCGCGCCGTGCCCTCGACCCTGTACGGCACGTTCTCGGTCAGCGCGGTCGAGAAGAGGAGCCCCGGCAGGTTCGACCAGGGCACCGAGACCTCGACCGAGAGTGGGGTGCTGCCCCGCGCCGGGAGCCGGGTGACCTGCGCGATCTGCGCGTGACCCTGCTCCTGACCCGCGATGAAGACCTTCACGTCGAGGGAGCGCACCGTCAGGGCGATGGGGTTGGAGTTGCGCGCGTCGAAGTTCACGCGGAGCCCCAGGCCCCTGGCGTCGGAGCGAGCGATCTCGGAGGACCGCGGCGTGAGCGTAGGGGGCTTGGGCCGCGCGCAGGCCGAGAGGGCGACGCAGGCGGCGAGGGCGAGCGCGTGAGGCTTCATCGGGGCGACGCTAGCAGCGCGCCGCGAGGAGCTTCAATGCGTTGTCGGGTGAAGGGTCGGGGCGGTGGGACCGCGGGG
>JAEYZO010000341.1 GCA_023428035.1 Pseudomonadota bacterium
CCACCGACGCGCTCATGGTCGAGCCCTCGGCGGCGGGCGCGCTGCGGGTGCGCCGCGCGGCGGGGGGAGAGTCCCTCGACGTGGCGCCGGGCTCGCTCCTCGAAGAGGCCCTGCGGCAGCCGGGCGCGGTGGTGGTGGGCGACACCTCGACGGACCCTCGCGCGGTCGCGTTGCAGGCCTTCGCCCCGGGCGAGGCGATGCTCCTGGTGCCGCTGGAGCAGCGCGACGGGCCCCGCGGGCTCCTCGCGGTGCGCGACGCGCACTCGCGGCGCTTCGACGACGACGAGGTCGCGCTCGCGACGGCGATGGCGACGGTGGTGCAGGTGGGCGTCGAGAACGCGCGGCTCTACGACGAGCTCCGGCGCAGGGTGGGGGAGCTCACCGAGGCGCAAGCGAGGCTCGTGCAGGGCGAGCGCCTCGCGGCGATCGGCGAGCTCGCGGCGGTGATGGCCCACGAGGTGCGAAACCCCCTGGCGGTGATCCGCAACTGCGTGTTCGTGCTGGGGCGCTCGGTGCCCGAGGGCGAGTCCGACGCCCGCGCGGCGCTCGACATCGTGCGCGAGGAGACCGACCGCCTCGCGCGCATCGTGGCGGAGCTCCTCGACTTCGCGCGGCCCCTGAAGCTCCGCCCGCAGCCCGTCGCGGCGAGGGCGCTCCTCGACGAGGCGATGGCCGAGGCCGAGGCCGGGGCCGGGGCGGCGTGGGAGGGCGTGCGGCCCTCGGTGAGCGTCGAGCCCGAGGCGCTGCGGGTGAGCGTCGACGCGCCGGTGTTCCGTCAGGCGCTGGTGAACGTGCTGATCAACGCGGCGCAGGCGATGCCTCGCGGCGGATCCGTCAGGGTGCGGGCGACGCGCGGCGACGAGGGCGCGGCGCGGCTGGTGGTCGAAGACACGGGCGAGGGGGTCTCCCCCGAGTCGATGGCGCGGGTCTTCGAGCCCTTCTTCACGACAAAGGCGACGGGCACGGGGCTCGGCCTCGCGGTGGTGCGTCGGGTGCTCGAGGCGCACGACGGATCGGTGACCGTCGAGAGCGAGCTCGGCCGCGGCACCACGGTGACGATGACCGTGCCCGAGGCGACGGCGGAGCGGTAGCGGTGCGGCCGATCGACCCTCGCGACCTCGACGAGGCCGTCGCGGCGGTGGGCGACTGGGGCCCCCTCGACGGGTCGCGCCTGCTGCTCACCGGGGCCACGGGCTTCTACGGCGCGTGGCTCCTGGCCTCGCTGGGCCGCGCGGTGATCGATCGCGGCCTGCGCGTCGAGGCCGTGGCCCTCACCCGCGACCCCGACGCGGCGCGCGCGAGGATGCCCTGGCTCGCCGCGCTCCCGTGGCTGATCCTCTCCCGCGGCGACGCGCGGAGCTTCACGCCGCCCGGGGGTCGCTTCACCCACGCGCTGCTCGCGGCGACCTCGACCACGGTCACCCCGGGGGCGCGCGAAGACCCCTTCGAGACGGTGTCGGTGGTGGTCGACGGCACGCGCCGCGCGCTCGACCTGTGCGCCGAGCGCGGAGTGACGCGGGCCCTCTACGCGAGCAGCGGCGCGGTCTACGGACGTCAACCGAGCGAGGTCTCCCACGTCGCCGAGGATCACCCCGGCGGCCCGGACTGCCTCGATCCGCGCCTGGCCTACGGGCACGCGAAGCGCCTCGGGGAGTGCCTCTGCGCCGTGGCGCGGGCCGAGCGCGGGCTCGACGTGGTGGTGGCGAGGGGCTTCGCCTTCGTGGGCGCGCACCTGCCCCTCGACGCGCACTTCGCCATCGGGAATTTCCTGCGCGACGGCCTCGCGGGGAGGCCCGTGGTGGTGCGGGGCGACGGCTCTCCGCGGCGCTCGTACCTCTACGGGAGCGACCTCGCGGCGTGGCTGTGGGTGATGCTCCTTCGGGGCGCGTCGGGGCGCGCGTACAACCTCGGCAGCGACGACGACCGCTCCGTGGCCGAGGTGGCCGCGAGGGTGGGGGCTCACTTCGGGGTGCCAGTCGAGGTGCTGGGGGTGCCCGAGCCCGACGCGCCGCGGAGCCGCTACGTGCCGAGCGTGGCGCGCGCGCGGGGGGAGCTCGGCCTCGAGGTCACGGTGGGCCTCGACGAGGCCATCGAGCGCACGGCGCGGTGGCACCGCGGGGGGTGAGCGATCAGGGCCCGCGCTCGCCGAAGCGCGCGGCGCAGCGGGCGAGGTACTCCGCGCGGGGGGCGCCGCGGAGGATGACCACGCGGTGCGGCACCGGAGGGATGGCCTGCGCGTAGCGGTCGTCGCGCACGACGGCGACGGCGCTGAGCTCGAAGACCCTCCCGAAGGCCGTCGCGAGCTCGGTGGGGAGCGCGAACCACGTCGCCCCCGAGCGGGCGAGGGCGCAGCCGTAGGCCATGCGACGCCCGCGGGCGTGGACGAGGCGGTGGGCGTTGAGGCCGATCACGTCAACGACGCGGCGGTCGGAGTGGAAGCGGGAGCTCCCCGCGCCCTCGACGGCGACCACTGCGTCGGGGGGAGACATCGCGCGGAGCATCTCCGCGGGGCGGGTGTGAAAGACCGCGATGTCGCGGCTGTTGGCGGCGTGACGTCTCCGGCTCTCGGCGAGCGAGGGCAGCACCGCGAGCGCGAGGGCCGTCGCGAGCGCGGGCAGCGTCCACGGTGAGCGCGCGCGGGACGCGACGGCGTCGAGGCCCGCCCCCGCGAGGGGCCACAGGAGCGGGACGAAGGGGTAGAGGTAGCGACGCACGCAGAAGGCCGCGTCGGGGCTGAGGTGCCGCGAGGCCACCACGCTCGCGACGAGGGCGAGGGGCGCGAGGAGGGCGAGGGCGAGGGCGCGTCGGTCGCGGCCCCAGAGGGCGGCGGCGCCCGCGGTGAGGAGCGCGGCGAAGGTGACGGCGAAGGCGGGCCCGGGCTCGGTCGCGACGCGCCAGAGGGTGAGGGCGTTGGCGGCGAGCTCGCGCGCGCCGGACTTCGCGTAGAAGGTGTTGGGCAGCGGGTGCCCCGAGACGTGGAGGCCCCACGCGACCCAGAGGCCGCCGAGGAGGAGCGAAGGGCCGAGGAGCGAGGCGAGCTCGCGGAGCGAGAGATCGCGGGGGCGAGGGAGGAGCCACCACGCGAGGACGAGGGCGCTGAGCACGGCGCACTCGGGGCGTGACCAGGCGGCGAGGGCGAGGAGCACACCCGTGGCGAGCGCGCGGCGGGCCAGGGCGCGGTCGAGGGCGAGGGCGCAGCAGGCGAGGGCGAGGGGGACCTCCATCGCGCTCACGGAGGACTCCGCGCACCAGGGGCCGAGGAGGGAGGCGAAGGCGACGAGGGCCGCGATCGAGGGGCGCGCGCCGAGCCGGAGCGAGAGGCGCCCGAGGGAGGCCGAGGCGAGGGCGGCGCAGGCGAGGGCGAGGAGCTTCACCGGGATCACCGGCGCGGCGCCGAGCGCGCGGCAGAGCGCGAGGACGGGGGTGAGCGCCGCGAGCCAGAGGGGGCTGGTGAAGCCGGCCTCGGGCTCGCCGGGGTTGTAGCTGGGGTACCCGTCGGTGAGGATCCCGCGGGCGTAGTCGAGGTGGATCCACGCGTCGTCGAGGGGAAAGTCGACGCGGGCCTCGGGGGAGGCGGGGAG
>JAEYZO010000891.1 GCA_023428035.1 Pseudomonadota bacterium
GGATTAGGGTCCGCGCCCCTCGCAACCCCCATCCAACCCACGAGACGCAGATGTTCCTCATCGGCCGCAAGATCAAGGTCAAGAAGGTCCGCACCCGCAGCAGCCGCTACCGCGCGAAGCTGAAGGCCAAGCAGTCGAGGCGCTTCAACCGCCTCATGCAGCGCTGAGGCGCTGTCGTCTTCGGGGGCGCCCTCGCGGGGCGTGGTAGGGGCCGTTTCACCCCCCATGGACTCACGCCCCGTCGACGTCGTCAGCGACTCCACCGGCGAGACCGCCGAGCGCGTCGTGCGCGCGGCCCTGCTCCAGTTCCCCGCGCGCCGCACCGCGATGCGCATCCACCACCGTATCCGCGACGTCGAAGGCGCCCGCAAGGTCATCGAGGCCGCCGCGGCCGACGGCGGGCTCGTGGTCTTCACCGTCGTCTCGCCCGAGCTCCGCGAGGCCATCCACCAGCTCTGCTACGAGAAGCGCGTCGAGGCCGTCGACCTCATCGGCTCGCTCCTCGGAAAGCTCTCGTCCTTCCTAGAGGCCGAGCCGCTGGGCAGCCCGGGCTCGACCCTCCCGCTCTCCGAGGAGTACTTCCGCCGCATCGAGGCCGTCGAGTTCGCGGTGAAGTCCGACGACGGCAAGGAACCTCGGAACTTCAAGAAGGCCGACCTCATCCTCGCGGGGGTCTCGCGCACCTCGAAGACCCCGCTGTCGACCTACCTCGCCAACCGCGGGCTCAAGGTCGCGAACATCCCGCTGGTGCTCGGCGTGACGCTCCCCGAGGAGCTCGACGAGGCCCCGCAAGACCGGGTGGTGGCCCTCACCATCGGGCTCGATCAGCTCGTCGAGATCCGCCGCGCGCGCCTGCGCCAACTGGGGATGCCCCCCGACACGAACTACGGCCTTCGCGAGCACGTGCGCGAGGAGCTGGCCTTCGCGCACAAGGTCTTCAACGACCACCCCTCGTGGCCGGTGGTCGACGTGACGGGCCGGGCCATCGAAGAGACCGCGGGCATCATCGTCGACCTGATGAAGCAGCGCGGCCGCGCGCTCTACTGACCCGTCACGGGCCGACCTTGTCCCTGGGGAAGCCCAGGTTCTCGTCGAGCATCGCCGAGAGGAAGCCCGCGATCATCCCGTCGGCCACGCGCAGTCGCCGCGAGAGCTCCCGCGCGATGTTCAGCACGATGAGCAGGTGGCTCTTCATGTCGCGGCGGTAGAGCGCGTCGAGGTCCTCGGCGCGGAGCTTCACCAGCACGCAGGGCGACACCGCGCGCACCGTGGCCGAGCGCGGCTGCACGTCGAGGATCGACATCTCGCCGACCCAGCTCCCGGGGCCCAGCACCGCCACCCGACCCTCGGCGCCGCCGCGGGAGCGGCGCAGCACCTCGAGCTCGCCGCCGATCACCACGAACATCTCCCGCGAGTGCTCGCCCTCGCGCATCACCACCTCGCCGGGCGCCGCGGTGACCGTCTCGAGGTGCGCGCTCAACGCGTCGAGGGACTCGTCGGAGACCCCGCCGAAGAGGCCGATGCCGCGGAGCTGCTCGCGCCGCACCCGCGGCGCCGTCGTCGCTTCGTCGCTCACGACCCGCGAGGGTAGTCGCCTCGCGCCGCGACGAAAAGGCCGCGGTGACATTCTCGCGGAGCTTCGACAGGGGGCGCGCACCGCGGGGCGGTGTTCGGATACACTGCGGGGCGTAGCGGTGAGCGAGCCGGAGCCGTCGAAGCCCTTCGGGCCCTACGAGCTGGTGCGACGGCTGGCGTCGGGGGGCGTCGCGGAGGTGTGGCTCGCGCGCGCCCGCTCCGTCGCGGGCTTTCAGAAGCCCGTCGCGCTGAAGATGGTCCACCCGAGGTGGACGGCGGACCCGGAGTTCACCCGCGCCCTCATCGAAGAGGCCAACGTCGCCGCGAGCCTGAGCCACCGCAACGTCGTGCAGGTGATCGACCTCGGCCAGGTCGACAACCGCCACTTCATCGCGATGGAGTACGTCGACGGCCTCGACCTCGCGAAGCTCCTCACGCGCCTCCGACAGCGCAAGATCGAGCTCCCGCTCTCCGTCGCTGCCTACGTCGTCCGCGAGGTGTGCGAGGGCCTCGAGCACGCCCACCGCCGCGCGGGCCCCGACGGCGCCCCGCTCGGGATCGTCCACCGCGACGTGTCTCCCCCCAACGTGCTCCTGAGCTTCGACGGCGAGGTGCGGCTCACCGACTTCGGCCTCGCGCGCGCCTCGACCCGCGTGTCGTCCACCCAGGCCGGCGTGGTGAAGGGCCGCTACGCGTACATGGCCCCGGAGCAGGCCCGCGCGCAGCCCGTCGACGCCCGCGCCGACGTCTTCTCCGCCGCCGCCGTCCTCTACGAGATGCTCGTGGGCGGCCCGCCCTACCCCGACGCGCCCCTCCCGCTCCTGCTCTCCCGGGTGACCCAGGGCCTCGTCGAGCCCGCGGAGACCTACAAGCCCGACCTCCCCGTGGCCGTGCTCGACCTCCTGCGCCGCGGCCTCGCCCCCCGCGTCGACGAGCGCGTGCCCACCGCGCGCGCCCTCGCCGACGAGCTCTCGCGGGTGCTGTTCGCCCTCCGCGCCTCGCCCGAGGCCGAGCTCGCCTCGCTGGTCTCCCTCGCCGCCGACGCCAGCCGCAACGCCATCAAGCCCGTGGGCGGTGACCTCTACGACGAAGGCGACGAGGTCACCTCCATCGAGTCGTCGCTGCTCATCCGCGCCCGCATCGCCGAGACCATCCGCCGCCGAGAGACGCACGAGCCATCCATTCACGTCGCCACCGAGCCCTCCCGCGACGAGAGCACCATCCCCGGCGCCGTCGACGTCCGCTTCGACACCACCTCCATCGACCACGCCCTCGTCGACATCCACGGCGGCACCGCGCCCGTCGCCCGCGTCGACGACGAGGCCACCAGCCTGTCGATCCCCATCGTCCCCGCGCGGCCCGTGTCCGCCCCGGCGCCCGCGCCCGAGGCCCTCAACGAGCCCATCGACGACAGCGAGGAGCCTACCTTCGAGCGCACCGTCGCGATGTCCGCGGTGCCCGAGGCCGTGCGCGCCGCCGTCGCCGCCCGCGCCGCGAAGCCCGCTCCCGCTCCCGCGAAGCCCGCTCCCGCTCCCGCGAAGCCCGCTCCCGCTCCCGCGAAGCCCGCTCCC
>JAEYZO010000059.1 GCA_023428035.1 Pseudomonadota bacterium
AGGCCCGGCGAGGCCGACGCTGGCGCGGTCCCCCGCCGCCGCGGGGACACGGCGCTCCTCGAGTCCGAGCGGGGTCCGACCCTCGCGGTGGTCTCCGTCGCGCCGCGCCGGATGTGGGTCGCCGGCCGACCGCTCCCCCGCGTCGTGCGCCGCGCGCTGGAGTCAGACCTGCGCGCCGAGAGCCGCGCGAGGCTCCGCGAGGCCGAAGCCGCCAGGGTCGCCGCCGAGTCGCTCCAACGGATGAAGGTCCCCGCGAAGGTCGTGAGGGCGGAGTGCGCCCTCGACGGCCGCAGGGTCCCGGTGCACCTCGCCAGCGAGGAGCGCGTCGAGCTCCGCGACCTCGGACGTCAGCTCGGGCAGGCGCTCGGCGCGCGGGTCGAGCTGCGACACGTCGGGGTGCGAGACGCGGCGCGCTCCATCGGCGGCGTCGGCCCCTGCGGGCTGCAGCTCTGCTGCAACACCTTCCTCAGCGACTTCGCGCCGGTGTCGATCCGCCACGCGAAGGACCAGGGGCTCGCGCTCAAGCCCGAGCGGGTCTCGGGCGTGTGCGGGCGGCTGATGTGCTGCCTCGTCTACGAAGACGCCTTCTACCGCCAGCAGCGCTCGCTGTTCCCGAAGCCCGGCAAGCGGGTGCTCACGCCCAGGGGCGAGGGTCGCGTGCGCGAGGTCGACGTGCTCGCGCGCACGGTGCGGGTGGCCCTGACCGACGGCGGCTCGGAGACCTTCTCCGTCGACGAGCTCGGGTCGGCCTCGACGCCGACCGTCGACGACCCCGCTGCGGGGGGCGGCCCGACGGTGTAGAACCCTGCGCCCGCCGCGCGGCGCCCCCAGTACCTCCGCGCGCGGCCCCGCAGGGACGCCCGCCATGGACCGCTACTACGTCACCACCCCGATCTACTACGTCAACGCCGCGCCCCACGTCGGCAACGCCTACACCACCATCGTGGCCGACGCGCTGCGGCGCTACCACGGCCTCCGCGGGCGCGACGCGTACTTCCTCACCGGCACCGACGAGCACGGGCTCAAGATCGAGCGCGAGGCGTCGAAGCGCGGCGTCGCCGCGAAGGGCTACGTCGACGAGATGTCGGCGCGCTTCAACGCCGTGTGGCCGAAGCTCGACGTGCGCCCCGACGTCTTCTACCGCACCACCGACCCCACCCACGAGGCCCGGGTGCAGGCGTGGTGGGAGCGGTGCGCGGCCAACGGGGACATCTACCTGGGCTCGTACTCGGGCCTGTACTGCGTCTCGTGCGAGGAGCTGAAGACCGAGAAGGAGCTGCTCCCAGGCAGCCTCTGCCCCGTGCACGAGCGGCCCGTCGAGCCCGTCACCGAGCCCTCGTACTTCTTCAGGCTGAGCCGCTACGGCGAGCGCCTCCTGCGCTTCTACGAGGCCCACCCTGAGTTCGTGCGCCCCGAGGGCCGGCGCAACGAGGTGGTCTCGTTCGTGCGCGAGGGCCTGAAGGACCTCTCGGTCTCGCGCACCACCTTCACGTGGGGGGTGCCCGTCCCCGGCGACCCGAAGCACGTGATGTACGTGTGGTTCGACGCGCTGTTCAACTACCTCACCGCCGTCGAGGACCCGTCGCTGCGCGAGCGCTTCTGGCCCTGCGACGCGCACCTCGTCGGCAAGGACATCCTGCGCTTTCACGCGGTCTACTGGCCCGCGTTCCTGATGAGCGCGGGGCTCGCCGACGAGCAGCTCCCGAAGACGGTCTTCGCGCACGGCTTCCTCCTGCGCGGGGGCCGCAAGATCTCGAAGACCGCGCGCGCCGAGGACCCCAACGCCGCCCCCGTGGAGTACACCCCGGGGACCTTCGACCCCGCGCGCATCGCCGAGGTGCTCGGCGCCGACGCGCTGCGCTTCTACCTCCTCCGCGAGGTGGCCTTCGGGCAGGACGGCGAGTTCTTCATCCCCGGCATCCTCGACCGCGCGCGGAGCGAGCTCGGCGAGACCATCGGCAACCTCCTGCACCGCGTGATGCCCTTCGCGCAGCGCTTCGACGGCCGCGTACCCGCTGTGGACCCCGGCGCGTTCACCGAGCGCGAGACCGCCCTGCGTGACAAGGCGCGCGCCGCCGCCGACGAGGTCGCGCGCTGCTGGGAGGACTACCAGACCCACCGAGCCCTGGAGCTCGTGGTCGAGCTCGCGCGCGCGGGCAACCGTTACTTCGACGAGTCCGCGCCCTGGAAGCTCGCCAAGGTAGACGCCGAGCGTCCGCGCCTCGCGGCGGTGCTGGCGACGGTGACGGAGCTCCTCGCGCAGGTGGCGGCGATGCTCTGGCCGGCGATCCCGACGAAGGCCGAGGAGATCCGCCACCAGCTCGGCCTCGCGCCGCTCTCGCCGAGGGTCGGCGAAGACCTCTGGCCGAGCTCGTGGGGCCTCCTCGCGGAGGGCACAGCGCTGCGCCCCGGGCAGCCCGTGTTCCCGAAGTACGACGCGCAGCAGCGGGAGGAGCTGCTCGCCAAGCTCGACGTGCGCCGCGTCGAGGCGGCCCCCGCGGAGCCCGCGAAGAAGAAGCCCGACGCGAAGCCCGAGCCCGCGACCGAGGCGGTGGCCGCGAACATCGCCTTCGACGACTTCGCCAAGGTCGACCTGCGGCTCGGGAAGGTCCTCGCCGCCGAGCGTGTTCCGAAGAAGGACATGCTGCTCAAGCTCTCGGTGGACCTCGGCGAGCCCGCCCCGCGCACCATCGTCGCGGGCGTCGCGCAGTCCTACGCGCCCGAGTCACTCGTCGGTAAGCAGGTGGTGGTCGTCGCCAACCTCGAGCCGCGCGCGGTCGGGGGCGTCGTCTCCCAGGGGATGCTCCTCGCCTGCGGCCCCAAGGACGGCCTCGGCCTCGCGACCTTCGAGCGCGAGCTCACCCCCGGCGCGCGGGTGAAGTGATGTTCGCCCCGGCGCCGCTCCGCCGCACGCTCGCCGCCGCGCTGCGCGACCTCTCGTCGTCGAAGGCCGCGGTGCGCGCCTCGGCCGCCCGCGACCTCGCCGTGGCTGGCGTCGACGACCCCCGGGCCGCCGCCGACGCCCTGGCGGCGCTCGTGACCGACGCCGACGTCGTTGTGCGCGTGGCCGCCCTCGACGCGATGGGCAGCCTCGACGCGCGGCACCTCATCGACCGGGTGGTGAGCTGCCTCGATGACGGTGACAGCGAGGTGCGCCAGACCGCGGCGATCGCCCTCGGCTCCCTCGGCGGAGAGCGCGCCGTAGAGGCCCTGCGCGAGGCCCTGCGGCACCGCCACGCCGACGTCAGGTACCAGGCCCTCCTGGGGCTCATGCACGCGGCTCCGGGCGACTGCTCCGATGTCGCGCGCGAGGCCCTCGACGCCGACGACCTCTGGATCGCGTCGGAGGGCGCCGAGCAGCTCGGCAGGCTGCTCTCAGACCCGCGCACCGCCTGGTCGGCCGAGCGCCGCGCCCTGGCGGTAGAGGCGCTGGCCGCGCGCAGCGGCGACCCTCGACCTCGGGTGTCGCTGATGGCGTCGATGGCCCTGCTGCGCGCGGGCGACCGGCGGGGCTTCGCCGTGGTCAACCGCTTCGTGCTCGGCGCGCTCACCGTCGAGGGCGACGACTCCGCGTACGCGCTCTCCGACGCGGTAGAGCTCCTGGGCGAGGCCGCGGCCCCCGAGGACGTAGCCGCCGCGCGCAAGGCCCTGGAGCGCCACGCGTGGAGGGCGCTCCCCTCCCC
>JAEYZO010000067.1 GCA_023428035.1 Pseudomonadota bacterium
GTCCACCCCCGCGTCGACACCCGCGTCCACCGACGCGTCGGCGATGGGCGCCGGCGGGACGAGGCTCACGCAGCGCGCCGCGTCGCACCGCTCGCTCTCCGCGCACGCGCGCCCGCACGCGCCGCAGTTCAGCGGGTCGCGCTGCAGGTCGAAGCCCTCGTCGACCTCGCGGTCACAGTCATCATCGACGCCGTTGCACCGCTCCACGCCCGGCTCGCACGCGCCGCCGACGTCCACCGCGGTCGTCGCCGAGGAGCAGTACACGCAGTCCTCCGCGAGGCGCTCCCGCCGACCGCTCTCGCAGCGGTGCAGCGTCGCCGCGGTGACGCGCTCGCCCTCAGCGCCCCCCAGCGCCCCTTCGGTGCCGTCGCCCACGCGGTATATCCACGGCTCCTGATACCCGAGCGCCGCGAACACGTCGGGGTCCGCGACGTGACGCCGCGTCCCCTCGGTCACGACGTACACCCGCGGGTCGGAGCCCGTGCGGAACAAGCTCCCGTCGCGCAGCCTCACCGGCTCACGCTCGCTCCACAGCGCGTAGCGCAGCGCCTCGAGCGAGTAGCTGTTCATCACCGGAAAGCTGTACCCCCACGAGAGGAAGGCCTCGCCCGAGATGAAGGGCTGGCGGTAGCGCCCGTCGAGGTCGACGCGCCACACCGTGGCGCTCGTCGCGAGGCGGTAGATCTCCTGCCTCGGAGGCGCCCCGAGGGCCTCGCCCGGGTCGTAGCAGTCGAACTCCCCCTCGGAGATGGTCACGGCCCGCGAGAGGTCGAGCCGCCACGCGCTGGCCCGGTCCGGCGACACCGGGCGCGCGACCACCCTGCCGCCGACGCGGTCGATAAGGTGCAGTCCCCGCCGCGCCTGCACCAGGGTGCCCACGGGGTGCCAGGTGAGCCGGTGCTCCCGCACGAAGCGCGACGGGTGCAGGTGACCGAAGTCCGTGAGCTCCTGCAAGGTGCGGTAGTAGCCGCTCCTCCGAAGTGCGAGCGCCACGCGCCCAGAGGCGAACCCCGCCTCGAAGGCCGGCGTCGGGCGCACGACCTCGAAGTGCAGGTGCGGCCCGTTGGGGTTCGCGCCGATGCGCGCGAGGAGCTGCCCCGCCGTCACGCACTCGCCGACCCGAACGCCCACGGAGCGCACGTGCAGGTACACGGAGTAGACGTGATCGACCCGCGCCTGCGCCTCGGGGATGGTCGTCCCGGGGAGGACCCAGGGCCGTACGTCTTCCCGCTCGGGGAGGTCGTGGCGCAGCACCACCACGCTCTGGAGCGCGTCGTTCACGAGGCGCGCGTCGACGACGACGCCGTTCGCCGCGGCGTACACGGGCTCGTCGAGGTCGGCGGTGGACAGGCACGCGCGGGTCGGCAGCGCGGTGCCCTCAGCCCGGGCGCGGTCGACCACCGCCCGAGACCAGATGAGGTTGAAATCCTCGCCGGGGTGGTAGAGGTCCGTGGAGTTTCCCGAGCAGGGCGAACCGCAGCGATTGCCGAAGCAGTTTCCGACGAACCAGCCCGACTCGCGCGGGTCGACGGTGCCCAGCGCGGGAGACGGCGCCGCCCCCGTGGGGAGCACGGGGTAGACGAAGCCCAGCGCCGCGCGGGGCGAGCACGCCGCGGTCGAGGGCGCGATGAGCTCCGCGAAGTCCTCGGGCTCGAGCCCGGCCTCGACCGCCGCGTCGGCGTGGCTCAACGGCAGCGACGGCGGCGAAGCGCACCCGGCGAGGAGGGCGTGGAGCGCGAGCAGCGCGACGGAGACGACCGACCACGTGGGGTGAGCGATGGGGTTCACATCGCGAGTGACGACCCCCGCCGTGGCTCGCTGACAGTCGGCGAAGGAGCCCGCGTGGCGCGTCGACCTCGCGTACGGCCGAGGCCCTGCCAGCGATGACGCGCGCGATCGCGCTCGCCTGCTCCGTCGTGATGGGGAGCGTCACGCTTTCTCCGCGGTGAGATAGCGGTGCTCCACCTCGGCCGCGGCCTCTCGCGCCCGATCGTTCCCTTCCGCGAGGAGGTCGCCCTACACGACGAGCGGGTGCACCGTCTCCTCATTCGAGCCGCGCATCGCCGCGGGACACGGCGAGCGGAGGCGTTCCACGGAGCCTGCACGATCGGGGACGAGGGCCAGCCGTCGCGCGAGCTCCGTCGTCGCGCCCTCGACGTACAGCGCGGTCTGCGCGCCGCGGTAGAAGCCCGTGAGTCCCTGCGAGGCCGCGCCACCGCCCCATCGCCAGGTCGATCCGCGGAGCGCGTCGGCGAGACGAGCTTCGAGCGCCGCGGGGGTCGTCTCCTTCGCGCGGAACCTCCCGACGAGCAGATGCGGACGCAGCGTGCTCGCCCGCCCGGCGAGCCATGGGTCGAGGGCGCGGCGCCGCCCCGTCGGAGACCAGCGATGGTGCCCTCTCGCGCGGAGCACCAATCCCTGTTCGACAAGACGTGCGCGGAGGTCCGACGCGGTCTGCGGGCTGACGGCGGCCTCCGCGCCGATCGCGCGCACGGACGCGTCGAGGAGGACGGCGTCAAGGAGCAGCGCGAGCAGAGCCGCGTACGACGGGGCGCGCATCGACTTCGCCGCCGCGTCGACCGGAGCCTTCGAGACGCCCTGGACGCGCGCGAGGTACTGGTCCCCGACGCGCACGAAGCAGTTGCCCGACAGGTCTACGAAGTTGACCCGCTCGCGCGCGAAGAGGTCTCCGAGGCCGCAGCCAACGTGCGTCGCGAAGAGCATGAGCGCGGGATGCCCTCGCGTCTCGGCGACCTACCTCGCCCAGAGCGAAGCGAGGTCGAGCGGGACGGCGTCGAAGGGCTCCGCGCTCACCCGCGCGTCGTCGCGGAACACTGCGAGGAGCGTCCACCGTTGCCCGTCGCGTCGGAACACTTCGAGCGTTCGCAGCCCGGGGTCGACGAGCCACGCGTGGCTCACGCCCGCGCTCGCGTAGAGAGGCATCTTCTCCGCGCGGTCGATCGCCTCGGTGCGCGGAGACAGCACCTCGCACACCCAGTCAGGCGCGAGCTCGATGGCCGCCGCGACGGGGACCTCTGGCATCCTCGCGCGGCGCCACCCCGCGAGGTCCGGCACGACGATGTCTTCACCGAGATGCAGCTCGGGCTCGTCGAGGATCACCCAACCGCCGGGGCCTCCAACGCCCTTGCGAAACGGACCGTAGAGCTCGCCGCCAAGGTTCGACGCGGCGGTCGCGTGCGGTGTCGCTGGACGCGGGCTCGTCACCAACTCGCCGTTCAGGATCTCTGCGACCAGGTGCTCCGGCACGGCGAGCAGGTCAGCGTAGGTCGCGCGGCGGCGTGCGGGGTCGGCCATCGGAACCGAATCACTCTACCGCGACGTCGCGCGCGAAAGACGCCCCCGATCTACCGCGCGTTGAACGCAGCCCTGAGCGACGTCGCGGTCACCGCGCGGGCGATCCACCCGTTGAGCGTCTCGACGTCCTCGCACCCGCTGATCCGAGCGCGCGTCGCGTCGTCGAGGCCGAACCCGCGCGCCTCGCGCACGATCACCAACCCCTCGGCCTTGCCGCGCGCCTCGCCGATCGCCTCGATGCCTCGGCGAAGGGCCTTGTAGCCAGGGCTCTCGGGGATCGTCAGCGGGTTCATCAACATCTCCCGGAGCACGGCGACCAACGCATCGCCCAGCATCGAGAGCATCGCCCGCGAGCAACGACGCGCGCACCGCGTCGGTGAGCGCCTCTATCAACACCGCGCGGTGTCCCCCGGCCGTCCCCGCGGGCGCACCGATCGGCACCCTTCCAGCCGGGGTCGGCGTCGACTCGCGCGACACCTCCACCGCGACCGCCTCCGACCGCGCGCCATCGCGTCTTTCCGCTGGCTCCACCGGGAGTTTCGAATCCCTGTCCCCGAACTGCAAATCCCCTCTCTTCTCCACCACTTGAGCCACCCATGGCCTTCCATGGGACAGATAGTGGGACAAAACCCCGCGACGGCTTGAAGGCGCTGCTCATGCAGGCCGTGGAGGGGGGTGACCATGCCCTCGCGCGGGAGCTGCTCGGCGCGCTCGAGCGAACGGCTCCCGCGGCGCCGACCTCGACGAGCAGATCCGCGGCGACGTTGGGGGGCCTGGCCGGGAATGCGTAGCCGCAGCTCGACGAAGGTGGGAGTCGCGGCGCGGCGCAGTCGGCTCGACCACCAGTGAAGGGTGCTGGCCGAGTAGGGCTTGTCGGCGACGATCACGTCGGCCGTCAGGCCACTGCGCTGCCACGCGACGACGCGCTCACGCCACCGCTGCTCGGTCGAGGGGTAGTGCGTGCGCGACGGTGCGGAGAGGGAACGAGGTGCCATCGACGCGACGATGCGACGCGACGCGGGGACGGTGGCAGGACGGAGCTCGTGCAGCGGATACCGCCGATCGTGCGCAAGGGCGCGTCGAGGAGGTCTGGCTCGACGAGCGGCGCGAGCAGAGCCGCGTACGACGGCGCGCGCAGAGGCGCTCCGGGTACGCCGTGTGCTCTCGTGCGACGACATGGACTCCTCACGCACTTGGGTCGTCGCGCTCTCGCTCTGCGCGGCGGGCGTCGCGGCCTGCGCCTCGTCCTCATCGCCAGGCGTAGACGCGGGCCACGACGTCACGCTCGACGTCCGCGTCGACGTCGGGCTCGAAGACGTCGCTCACGACGCGGCGAGCGACGAGGGGGCCGACGCTCCCCCTGACGCTGTAGACGCGGGCGGCTGCGCGATCGCTGGCTACGGCACCTGCGCGCGCGGCACGTCATGCGTCACGGGGCGATGCCCCGACGGGTCGCCCGTCACGTGCTTCTGCACCGCCGACGGCCGATCGCTCTGCACGGGAGCCTGCCCGCCGTCGGACGCCGGCGTGACCTGCGGCGCCGCGACGGGGATGGCCTCGCCCTCAGACTGCGCCCCCACCCGACTCGACCTCGACCCGGCGCTCTGCCGCTGCATCCTGGGCTGGGTCTGGAACGGCACCGCGTGCGTGTCGCTCGCCAACTGCCACTGCTATGGCGACTGCGGCGCGCTCCACCCGACGCGCGAGTCCTGCGAGGCGCGCTTCACCGCGTGCCTGCGCGACCGCTGACCGGGCGCTGCCGGGCGCCGGCGCGGCCGCCCAGAGAGCGGCCTCGCGCTCGGCGGTGGCGAGCGCCGCGGCGCGCGTCTCGTTCGCGAAGCGGCTGCGCGGTGCGTCGCCTTGGAGCGCCGCGCCTCATCGAAGCACGCTCGACGCGCGGCGGCCCGGGCTCTGCAACCCGCGCCCCGACATGAGCCGATACATCCGTGGATTCGACGAGCTCAGCCTCGACGACGTGCCGCTGGTGGGCGGAAAGAACGCCTCCCTCGGCGAGATCCGACGCGCGCTCGCGCCCGCGGGCCGCCACGCCGCCATCTGCGGCCAGGCCCCGTCGGACTACCCCGAGGTCGCGGCCTCCCTCGTGGGGCTCGGCATCGACGCGCTCTCGCTCAACCCTGACTCCGTGCTCGAGGCCACGCTGAGCGTGCTGGAGCACGAACGCCGCGGGGCGGGGGCGTGAGCGAGCTCACGGGCTGGCGCCGCGTCGCCGGAGCGATCTGGCGCGCTCCCCGCGACCCGCAGATCTACGGCGCGCTCGACGTCGACGCCGGGCCGCTGCTCGCGTTCATCGCCCTCGCGAGGGAGTCTGGCCACCACGTGACGCCGACGCACCTCGTGGGTCGCGCCGTCGCGCACGCGCTGGGACAGGTCCCCGAGCTCAACGTGCGCCTGCGCGGCGCCCGAGCCCTGCCGCGGCCCACGGCGGACGTGTTCTTCATCGCCGCGGTGCACCAGGGGCGAGACCTGTCGGGCGTGAAGGTGGTCGACGTCCCCTCGAAGCCCGCGGTGGAGCTCGCGGCGGAGCTCGACCGCCGCGCGAAGGAGCTCAAGGAAGGCCGCGACGCGGAGTTCGCGCGGAGCAAGCGGCTGATGGACGCGCTGCCCATGCCCCTCCTGCGCCTCGCGGTGCGGCTCGTGGCCTTCGCCAGCGAGGACCTCCAGCTCGACCTGCCTCCGCTGGGGCTGCACCCCAGCCCCTTCGGGAGCGCGATGGTGACCAGCGTCGGCACCTTCGGCATCTCCGACGGCTTCGCGCCCATCGCGTGGATGTACGACGTCCCGGTGCTGGTGCTGGTGGGCGAGATCGGCGACGCGGCCGTGGTCGTCGACGGCGAGGTGAAGGCGGGGCGGGTGCTCCCCGTGCGCGTCACCATCGACCACCGCTACGTCGACGGCTGGCACCTCTCCCGCGCGATGCGCGCGTTCCGGGAGTACCTCACCGAGCCCGCGCGCTTCGAGCCCGCGCTCACGCCCGCGCGGTGATCCGAAGAGCGCCCCGCGGGCTCATCGCCTCGGTGCCCGCGGCCCACACCGCGAGGCGAAGGCCGAGCGCCCTCTGTCGGGTCGACGACGCGCTCCCCGCCGCGGCGCGAGGAGCCCGAGCGCCTACCCCTGGAGCCACTGCGGCGCGAGCAGGAACACCAGCCCGAACGCGACGAGCAGGGCCCCGCTGACGGCCTTGAGCACCTTGGCGCGGGCCTCGGTCATCTCGACGCGCCGCATCGTGATCGCGTAGACCGCGACGATGACGGCCAGCGGGACCACGTAGGCGAGGTTGTAGAGGGCGAGGTACGCGTAGCGCGCGGCGGCGCCGAGGTCGTGACGCTGCGCGAGCGCCCGGGTGTACATCGCGGGCAGGCCGAGGGTGCAGCCGAGCTCGACCAGGTTCACGACGAAGGCCAGCGCCGCGATCCCCACGAACGCGGCGGGGAGGCTCGCGGCCTGAGCGATCGCGCGCATACGGCGGAACAAACCCGGCTTCGCCTTCTCGGGGATCATCAGCGAGACCCCCCGCTTGAACCAGACGAGCTCCTTGAGGTTGATCAGGCCCATCACGACCAGCGCCGCGCCGAGCGCGCGCGTGACCCACCGCGCGGCGCCGACCAGCGCGAAGGCGTTGAGCCACGCCGCCATGAACAGGAAGTACACGGCGCCTGACATCAGCACGAAGGTCGCCCCGAACAGCGCGACGCGCACCCGCGAGCGCACGTGGAGCAGCACGCTGAGCAGCACCACCAGCACGTAGAACGCGCAGGGGTTCAGCCCGTCGAGGAGCCCGACGGCCACGGTGAACCAGGGGAGCGGCGCCGCCCGAGGGTCGACGCGCCCGAGCACCGGCAGCTCGACCCACCCGCGATCGGCGCGCCAGCCCCCGCCCGCGGCGCGCACGAGCTCGCGGAGCTGCGCCTCGCTGGCTGCACCCCTGAAGCCCATCACCCAGCGGTCTCCGACGACGAAGAGCGGCACGCTCGCGGGGGTGACCCTCAGGCGCTCGACCTCCGCGAGGAAGCGGCGGCGGCCCGCCTCGCTCTCGCGCACCTCCACTCGCTCGACAGAGGCTCCACGCTCCGCCGCGACGCGCGCGACGACCGGCGCGGCCTCTTCGCAGTGAGGGCAGCCTACGCCCCAGTAGAACACCAGCCGGACGGCGCCCGACGGAGGCGGCTCCGGCGCGCCGACAGAGGCGCTCGCGCCGACGCGGTCGCACCCGCCGTCGACGAAGGGCGCGCACGACTCCTGAGCGTACGCCCGCGGCGTGAACGCGAGCGCGAGCGCCAGAGCGACGAGGAAGGCCATGGCCGGCGGTGAAGCAATAGAGGCGCCGCCTCGAGCGCGCGGCGCGGGCGCCGCACGCGCGACGTTCCGTTGCCCCCGCACCACGTCGACCGCCTTCAAGGGAGGCACCCTAGGGCGCAGCCGAGGATCATCTCCGACGCGATGCGACCGCTCCGGGTGGACCACCTCGGCGTCGAGGCCCCAGTGGCTCCTCGCTCCGCGCAGGAAGGGCGTCAGGCCGAGTCGCGGGAGAACGAGCGGAAGATCAACGCGACCTCGAACATCGTGGTCACCAAGGCCACCGCCGCGACGGTGAGCGACGACCCCGGCCAGGCCGCGCCGACCAGCGCGGCCGCGAGCGAGGTCACCGCCACGACGAACAGCCTCCGGTCGGCGACGACCCCCATGATCGTGAAGACCGCGGCGCCCACGAGCATCGCCGCGACCACCGCGGCGCTCACCGGGAGGCCCAGCCGCGCGCCGATCCACAGGTGCAGGGCCGCGCCCGCCATCACCACGAAGGGCGTCGCGATCAGCCCCTGGCTCGCGCGGTTCGGCAGCAGCACCCGGTGCCAGCGCCACGTCGCGGCCCCCGCCAACGCCGCGGGGACGAGCGTCGCGAGCGTGAGCGCTCCAAAGGTCGGCGCGACGAGCCCCCGCGCGAGGGTCAGCAGCGCGAGCGGCGTGAGCGCCGCGGTCGCGATCGCCACCACGGCCGCGAGG
>JAEYZO010000251.1 GCA_023428035.1 Pseudomonadota bacterium
GTCGAGGCCCCCGCGACGAGCGTCGCTACGCGCGGGTGAAGAAGGCCTCGGCGGCGGCGCGGTCTGCGCTGTAGTGGCCGAGGGTGGCGTCGCGGAGACGTCGCAGCGCGCGCTCCCACGACGGGAGCAGCGCGTCGCGGGCGGCGATGGACTGCTCGTAGGCGAGCTGCGGGGTGGTGAGCGCGCGCAGGGCCGACTCGGCGTCCTTGGCGCGGGCGACGCAGCGATCGAGGGCCTCGCGGGCGCCCGCGGGGATGGAGCGGAACGCGAGCGCGTTGGAGAGGTCGCGCACCATGTCGGCCCCGCGCTTGTACGAAGCGGCCTTGATGTCGTCGGGGGTGGCGTGGATGAGCCCCGCGAAGGGAGCGCCCGCCTCGCTGAGGCCCGTGGAGACGAAGGCCTCGGCGGCGGCGTCGACGGCGAGGTCGAAGGCGGCGTCGGCCTCGCTCACGGCGGCGAGCGCGAGGTCGCGCGCGCGCCGCGAGGCGATGACGTGCTTCACCGCGGCCTCGTAGCGCTGCTGCTCACCCGCGAAGGTCTCGACGAGCCCCCGCAGCACCGAGGGGACCTCGGCGGTGGCGAAGCGGTTCAGCACCGCGGCCCCGTGGGCGCGGCGCTTCAGGGTGACCCTTTGAGTTCGTGTTCCCATGGTGCGGGGCACCCTGCACCAGCGCGGGGCACGGCGTAAAGCCTCGGTCTACTCGGGGAGGTCGTTGCGGAGGCGGGGCTGCCCCGTGGCTTCGATGACCGAGAGCCACAGGGCGCCGTCGGGGTTGATGCGCTTGCGGGCGTTGGTGACGAGCGAGAGGGGGACGTGGGTGAAGGCCCTGTGCCACCGCCCCACGAGGACGTCGGTGCGCCCGGCCATGCCGGCGTGCACGGCGTGGCGCGCGAGCTTGTTGCAGAAGATCGCGTCGGTGGCGTCGGCGGGCACCGAGCGGATCATGTAGCTCGGGTCGATGTACTTCACCGTCGCCGAGAGCCCTCGGGACTTGAGGTGGGCGGTGACGGCGTCGCGGATGAGGGGCCCTACGTCGCTCGCGCCGTGGGCGTAGCGGAGGTTGCCCGACGCGTCGCGCTCGCCGTCTCGGACGAAGTGCGAGGCGCAGCCCTCGGCGGTGACGATGACGGCGTGGCCGCGCGAGCGCAGCCGAGACTCGAGGGCGGCGAGGAGCCCGCGGGGGCCGTCCATTTCGAAGGGCATCTCGGGGACGAGGCAGAAGTTCACGTCTTCGCTGGCGAGGGTGGCGTAGGCGGCGATGAAGCCCGCGTCGCGGCCCATGAGCTTCACGATCCCGACGCCGTTGCGGGCGCCCCGAGCCTCGGCGTGCGCGCTGTCGATGGCCCCGCGCGCGACGCCCACGGCGGTGTCGAAGCCGAAGGACTTGTCGACCCAGGCGACGTCGTTGTCGACGGTCTTGGGCACCCCCACGACGGCGATGGGGAGCCCGCGGGAGAGGCACTCCTCGGCGATGGCGTGGGCGCCGCGGAGGGTGCCGTCGCCGCCGATGCAGAAGAGCATGTCGACGCCGAGGCGGGCGAGGGTGTCGACCATGACCGCGGGGGGCTGCGCGCCGCGGGAGAGCCCGAGCACCGAGCCGCCGTGCTTGTGGATGTCTCGCACCGCGGCGGGGTCGAGGCGCATGGGCTCGGCGCCGGCGTCGGGGTTGAGGCCCTCGAAGCCGTAGCGGAAGCCCAGCACCTCCATCACGCCGTACTTGTGGTGAAGCTCGAGCACCATCGATCGCACGACGTTGTTGAGGCCCGGGCACAGGCCGCCGCAGGTGACGATGGCCGCGCGGGTCTGCGAGGGGTCGAAGTAGATCCGCCTGCGCGCGCCCGCTCGCTCGAAGGCCGGCGTCGAGGGGGCGCTCCCTTCGATGAACTCCACGTCGAGGAGCACCCGCGCGCGGTCGTTGGTGTAGTCGGGGATGAAGTCTCCGGGGACGGTGGAGAGCTTCAGGGGTGAGTCGAAGCGGGGCGCCCCGAGGGACTTTACGGAGAGGTCTTCGTCGGTCATCGAGGGCACCATTGCCCCGCGCTGGCCGTGAGGGCAACCCTCAGGCGGCCTCGGGCTCCAAGCCCTGGCGCGGCGTCACCGTGACGGCCTCGCCGTACCAGGGCTCGTCGGGGCCCTCGGCGGGGAGCACCAGGGGCGCTCCGTCGTAGCGCAGGCGCAGGCCCGGCCAGAAGTACGCGCGCCAGAGGTAGGCGATGAACGAGGGCTGCTCCAGCGCTGGGTGGATGTGCGGCGAGACGAGCCGCGCGTGCACCTCGGGCGCGACGGACCAGTGCAGCCCCGGACGGTCGTGGTGAACGGTGTGGTAGCCGTTGTTGAAGGTGAACCAGTTGATCACCGACCCGACGAAGTTGCGGGAGTGGTTGTACTGGGAGTCGGCGTCGCAGCCGTCGTGCTGGAAGATGTTCATCGTGACGATGCCCCACGCGGCGTACCAGTGGGGGATCTGCACGAAGAGGAGGAAGCGCTTCCAGTCGAGGAGGAGGAGGCCGACGATCCACGCGACGTAGATGGCGGTCTCGACCATGAGCTGCCGCGACCAGCGGGGGCGGCGCTTGAAGGCGTAGCGGGTGTAGCCCGCCTCGGCGCGCATGATGGAGCCCGACACCGAGAGGAAGAAGAACGCGAGGTTGAGGAGGTTCCACCGGAAGCGAGCCTTGGTGGTCCGCATCACGTCGCGGCGGGTCTCGGTGTGGTGGTGGTGCGAGAGGTTGTGCCCGGGCACGTAGGAGCACACCGGGTGGCCGTAGGTGAGCGTGAGCGCGACCTGCCAGACGTTGTTCATCCAGCGCGACTTGAACACCGGGCAGTGCAGGGTGTTGTGCGTCGCGACCGCTCCGAGGAAGGCGAGCCCCGCGGTGACCACCACCAGCGGGATCACCACCAGGGGCGTGAGGGGGGCGAAGTTCCACTCGACGGCGAGGAGGGTGAAGTACGCGACGACCATCCCGACCATGCGACGGTCGGCGGCGTAGCGGAGCGGACCGCGCGACCGCTCGGGTCGCGGGAGTGGGGTCGCCTCGGGGGCGGGCTCGGCGTTCGCGCTCATGGCTGGTGCGTCGGGGTTTCTGCCAGTTCGCCGCGGTCGTCAAGCGACTGAGAGGGTGAGAAGAAACCTACGCACCACCGCGCGCGTTGCGCGAACGGCGTGCTCGATCCGGGCGCTCGCAGGGGCCCCGCTCCCTCGCGACGAACCCCCGTCGCTCAGGGCCCGAAGCCGCCCAGCGCGAGGAGGCGCCTCTCGCAGAGATCCTCCATCGCGTAGCGCACGCCCTCGCGGCCCGCGCCGGAGTCCTTCACGCCGCCGTAGGGCATCGCGTCGACGCGGAAGGTCGGCGCCGCGTTCACGATCACCCCTCCCACCTTCAGCCCCCAGAACGCGCGCCGCGCCACGTCGAGGCTCGCGGTGAACACCCCCGCCTGCAGCCCGTAGCGCCCGGCGTTCACCGCCGCGACGGCCTCGTCGATGTCGTCGAAGGCGTGCACCGTGACCACCGGGCCGAAGACCTCGTCGTCGTGGAGCTTCATCCCCTCGCGCGCGCCCTCGACCACCGCGGGGGTGAGCTTGTTGCCGTCCCTCGCTCCGCCGCAGAGGACCTTCGCTCCCGCGGCCTCGGCCTCGTCGAGCCACCGCCTCACGCGCTTCGCGGCGGCCTCGTCGATCATCGGCCCGCAGCGCGTCGCCGGGTCCATCGGGTCGCCGACGGGGGTCTTCTTCGCGCCCTCGACGAGGGCGTCGCGCACGCGGTCGTAGTGACGTCGCTGCGCGTACACCCGCTGCACCTTGATGCAGACCTGCCCGGCGTAGGCGAAGGCCCCTCCCACGGAGTCCTCGATCGCGCGCTCGAGGTCGGCGTCGTCGGCGATGATGAGCGCGGCGTTTCCGCCGAGTTCGAGGGTCACGCGCTTGCGGCCCGCGAGCTCCCGGAGCCTCCAGCCCACGGAGTCGCTGCCCGTGAACGAGAGCGCCGCGAGGCGCGGGTCGCGCACCATCGCCTCGGCCACGTCGTTCTCGCACGGGAGCACCGAGAGGATCTCCGGGGGGATCCCCTCGGTCGCGCGTTGGGCTTCGGCGACCACCTCAGCGAGGAGCAGCGCCGTGAGCGGGGTCTGCCTCGCGGGCTTGAGCACCACGGGGGCGCCGAGCGCGAAGGCGGGGGCGAGCTTGTGCGCCACGAGGTTGAGCGGGAAGTTGAACGGCGTGATGGCGAGCACGGGCCCCACGGGCACCCACGCGCAGAGGCCGACCATCCCCGCGCCCTTGGGTTGACCGTCGAGGCGGAGGGCCTCGCCGAAGAAGCGCGCGCTCTCTTCGGCGGCGAGGGTGAAGGTCATGAGGGCGCGGGAGACCTCCTCGCGCGCGAAGCGGATGGGCTTGCCCGACTCGCGGCAGAGGGTCTCGGCGAAGCGCTCGCGGCGAGCGCCGATCCCGTCGACGACGCGGGCGATGAAGTCGCGACGCACGTGGGAGGGGAGCCGCCACGAGCGGTCGAAGGCCGCGTGAGCGCGGGAGACGGCCTCTTCGACCACGGCGGCGTCGGCGAGGCCGACGTCACCGAGGGCGGCGCCGCCCCAGGGGGCGCGGACGGTGACGGAGTGGGAGACCTCGCGCGCCTCGCCCGCGACCCAGAGCTTCGCCATGCGCGCGGCTATACCACCGGTGGGGCCGGCGCGGTCAGACGGTGGGACCGTCCGCCGGCGAGAGCGCGGCGTCGATGCGGCGTCCCGCGTCGGTCACGCGTCGGGCCGTCGCGGCGAACGCGCTCAGCCCAGGGGCTTTCCCCCCGTGACGCCGAGGACCTCGCCGTTCACGAAGCGTGACTCGTCCGAGGCGAGGAAGACGAAGGCCGGGGCGAGCTCCACGGGCTGCGCGGGGCGGCCCATGGGGTTGTCCTCGCCGAAGCGCTTCACGCTCTCGTCGTCGAAAGAGGCCGCGACGATGGGCGTCCAGACCGGGCCCGGGGCGACGCAGTTGACCCGGATGCCCTTCTCGATGAGCCCGAGCGCGAGGCCCTTGGTGAAGGTCACGATGGCTCCCTTCGTCGCCGCGTAGTCGAGGATGCCGAAGCTCGGCTGGTACGCCTGGATCGACGCCGTGTTGATCACCGTCGCCCCGGGCCTCATGTGCGGCAGGCACAGCCTCACCAGGTGGAACATCCCCACGATGTTCGTGCGGAAGGTGCGCTCGACGCGCTCGGGGTCGAGCTCGTCCATCGACGTGATGGTGGCCCCCTGGTAGGCCGCGTTGTTCACCAGGATGTCCACGCGACCGAAGCGCTCGACGGCCTCGCGCACCAGCCGCTCGCAGTCCCCCGCGTCGCCTACGTCGGCCTTCACGGCGATCGCGCCGCGGCCCTCGCCCTCGACCACCCGCCGCGTCACCTCGGCGTCGCGGTCGTTCTCGTAGTAGTCGATCACCACGTCGGCGCCCTCCCTCGCGAAGGCCAGGGCCACCGCGCGCCCGATCCCGCTGTCGCCGCCCGTGATGATCGCCACGCGGTCGGTGAGGCGCCCGTGACCCCGGTAGGTCTTCTCTCCGTAGTCCGGGGCGGGGTCCATCTCCGACTCGTCGCCGGTCTCCTTCTCCCTCTGCGAGCGGCCCTTGAAGGGCGGTCGCGGTTGACCCTCCCGGGGGTCGCGCGTCGGTGATGTGCTCATGGTTCGCCTCTCCTTCACGGTTCGTTGACAGTAGGTCACGCGGTAGATCACCCCGTTGACGTCGTCCCCCACGAGGCGCGCCCCGTCGTCCGCCTCTCCGCTGAGAGGCCTGTGCGCGCATCGTTCTCCTCGCGCACGGTGGGATGCGCTGCGCGCGCCCTCCGCTACGCCGTCGCTCGGCGCTGCAAGGCGTGCGGCGCGCAAGGCGTGCGAAGGGCGCTCACGCCGGCGGGCTGCGCGAGGCCTACCTCCGCCCTTCGGCGGGCGCAGGCGCGGACGCGAGGGCGGAGTGCGTGCGCTGCGCGGCGACCTCGGGGTTGGCCCCGAACCAGCTCAGCGCGGCCTCGACGTCGTCGACGAGGGGCCGGCGCTCGGCGAGCCACGCGTCGCAGAAGGCCGCGACGCTGTGGCGCCCCGCGGCGCTCGCGGCGCTGCGGAGGAGCAGGACGAGGTCGACGCCGTGGTGCATCCCGAGGAGGGTGCCGCGGTACGACTTCTCGCGGTCGATGACCCGGTCGGCCACGGCGTCGCGCACGGTGGAGAAGAGCTCGCCGAGGACCACGCCCGGTGAGGTGGTCTGCAGGCCCTCCTGCGCGGCGAGGTCACGGAGCCGCGCGAGCTCGCGGGTCGCGTGCTCGTGCACCGCGCGCATCGCGCGGCCCGGCGGGACGTCTCCGAGGCGCTCGGCCTCGACGCGGGGGTGCTCCTTCGCCGACTGCTCGCTCTGGAAGAGCTCGACGAACAACCGAGGGACGATGTCTTCGCTCATGGTGGGAGTGGGATGCCGCGATCGCCGTCGGGCGTCGCTCTTTCGGTCCTGTCCGCGAGCCGCTCCCGTCGCCCACGCGGCGATCCGCGTCGCCCCGCGCTCAGCCGCCGCTGGAGCTCGACCCGCTCGATTCGGCCTTGTGCTCGAAGTACTGCATGTCGATGAAGAGCCCCGCGCAGAGCAGCAGCGCTCGCTCGTCGGGGGTGAGCGCCGGGTTCTCGAACTCGACGCGGAAGGTGTCGGCGTCGGTGAAGATCTCCGTCAGCGCGCCGCTCCATTTCTTGAGCACGGCGGCCACGCGCTGCCCTCCGCGCTCGAAGGGGAAGGTCCAGGGCTTCCAGAAGGGGGAGCTCACGGTCATCAGCACGCGGCCCGAGACGTCCTCGACGTCGAAGCGCTTGTGGAAGAAGGCCCAGCGCTGCTGCAGCGCGCCGATGGGGCGACCGGCGCCGTCGAAGACCTCCAACCGCTGGAAGAACCAACGGAAGGGGTGCACCGCCCGCAGGATCACGTTGCGCATGTTGTCGAACACGTGGATCTCGTAGCTGCGCCAGTGGCCCACGAACTGACGCAGCAGCATCGCGCCCAGGCCCTTGCCCTGCTCGGCGGCGTAGAGGATCGCCGCGCCGTTGGGGTCGAGCACCTCGTACTTGTTCCGCGACTCGTAGCCGATGAGCTCCGCGAGCTCCTTGCGCTGCCGGAGGATGAGCGAGGGGTAGTGCGCGAGCGGGGCGAGCTTCGACATGGGCGCACTCTACGTCGGGAGAGACCCGACGTACGCCGTCGCGCGGTAGCCCTCGCCGCGGAGTGGCGGCACCATGTCACGGCCCATGAGAGTGCACTGCGGAGACTGCGGCGAGCCCATCGTGTCGGCGGACGTCGACCTCTCGTCGGGCCTCGCCCGCTGCCGCGCGTGCGACGGCGTCACCGACGCGCGGCGGCAGCTCGCGTCTCCGACGGGCCTCGCCCGCGCGAGCACCTCGACGTCCGCGAGCCTGCGCCCTCGGCCCGAGGGGCTCGCGGTGATCGAGCTCGGCCCGCTCACGCCTCCCACGCGCGGCTACCGCGACAACGACCGCGCGCTGCGCCCCGCGCGCTTCGAGCGGCGCTGGTTCGCCCCCGTCGCGGTCTTCATGGTCTTCTTCTGCCTCGCGTGGGACTCGTTCCTCGCGGTGTGGTGGTTCATGGCCCTGCGCTCGGGCCACTACGGCATGGCGGTGTTCACCCTCGGGCACGTGGTCGCCGGCGCGTGGATGACCTACTCCACGGCCTCGACGCTAGTGAACCGCAGCGTGCTCACGCTCACCGACGAGGCCGTCTCGGTGCGCCACGGCCCGCTCCCTTGGGGCGGCAACGTCACCCTCGCGCGCGAAGACGTGCGCCAGTGGTACTGCGTCGAGGGCGCGAAGCAGCCGCGCGGCGTGCTCAGCGCGTCGGGGCGCTACCGACTGATGGCGCTGCTGCGAGACGGGTCGTCGCGGGAGCTGTGGTCGCTGCCCGACGCGCAGACGGCGCTGTTCCTCAAGCACGAGCTGTCGGACCGCATGGGCCTCCCGGTGACCCGCGTCGCGGGGGAGCTCCCGGGGTAGCGGGAGTCGCCGACGCCGGACGAACCCCCGCGCGTCGCTACTTCCGCTGCGGGTCGGACTGCTGCGCGATCACCTTGCGCAGGGCGCCGTCGAGCTCGCCGAGGTCCTCCCGCTCGACGAGCCGGTCGCCGATGGCGAGGCGCACGGCCTCGATCAGCTCCAGGTAGAGCCCGTCGCGGTTCATGGTCCCGAGGCGAGACCCCTCGAAGGCGTGACCGTCGAAGGTGAGCCGGTAGCTCTTCTACACGTTGCCGTGCTTCGTGATCGCGCTGCGCGTCACGTCGTGCACGGCCTTCACGGCCGACCACCGGACGTCGACGACCTTGTCGGGCCTGCCGCGGATCGGGCCGACGCGGCTCCGCGAGGTCACCGTCAGCCCCTGGGCGTCGACCGTCGCGACGGTCTCGATCGAGAAGAAGAAGTACATCCCGAGCAGGACGACGAGCGCGACCGCGCCGCAGCCGCCCCACGCGACCGCCGCCGGGAGCCCCGCCGAGCTCACCAGGAAGCGCGCCGCGGCGACCAGGCTCAGGACCACGAACACCCCGAAGAACGCCGTCGCGCAGCCGCCGCCCGAGTGGTGCCTGATCGTGTGCGGGAGGCCGCGAGGGGCCATGCGACGGGCGTATCACGACCTTTGAGAGAGCGGGCCGCGCCCCGCGACTGACGCCGGCGCGCCCGGGGCGCCGTCAGGTAGGCGCGTCGCCGCGCCCCGACCCCCTCTACCCCTGCGCGAGGAAATGCCGTAGCTGCACCTCCGCGTCCTCCACCGCGACGTGCGGGAGGCGCACGTCGAAGCGCCGCCCGCGCGCCTCGAGCCACGAGCTCGCGCACACCGCCTTGAAGCCGAAGGGGTTCGCGCCGAGGTGCGCCCACGCGTAGGAGACCACCCAGGGCCAGTCGAAGGCCGCGGGCCTCGCGACGAAGGTCGCGCGCTCGGCCACGTAGGGCCGCGACCACGCGTCGAAGTCCGCCATCGCCTTCTGCGGCGCGACGCCCTCGCGGAGCGCGCGCTCGTAGGACCTCCGGCTCGTCACCACCGCGTCGCCGACGGGGGTGATCCGCGCCTCGAAGCGGTCGATCACCCCGCGGACGCGAGAGCCCACCGCGGCGCCGAGCTCGGTGAGCGAGTGGCGCCCGATCACCGGGCCGCTGGTCTCGATGTCGACCATGATCCAGAGGCGCTCAGCGTCCATGACGGCGCCCGTGGTGGCGGCCGTGGTGGCGCCGCGGGGGCGCCCAGGGCCGCGCGCGCGCGAGG
>JAEYZO010000317.1 GCA_023428035.1 Pseudomonadota bacterium
GGCGCGGGGCGCGCGGCGGGCGGCGGCGACGGCGCGGGTCTCGTTGGCGATGCGGCCGTTGAAGGGGGCAGCGATGGGGTCGCCGGTGTCGTAGATGGCCTCGATGAGGCGCTGAGGGGTGAGCGAGGGGTTCACCGCGAGCATCTTTCCGGCGAGGTTGGCGACGTTGGGCGAGGCCATCGAGGTGCCCGACAGGGGGACGCGCTCGCCGTTCGGGATGAGCGAGTCGACCTCGACGCCGTGGTCGAAGACCCTCACGCGCTCGGGGTTCGAGTTGGTGAAGGTCGCCCACGAGCCGAAGCGGTCGACGGCGCCTACTACCAACAGGTTCGGCGCGACGTTGGCGGCGGCGACCTCCTCGTACTCGACGACGTCTTCGTTGCTGTTGCCCGCGGCGATCACGAAGAGGGTGTCGGGGCACTGCTCGAAGACGCGCTGCCAGTTCTCGCGGCGGCGCTGCTGCACGGCGCGGGCGCGGGCGCGCACCTCGTCGGGGCTGTGGTAGCGGTCGCGCTCGTGGCGGAGCTGGTCCTCCAGGTACTCGATGGAGAAGCCCAGGCTCGCGTTCACCACGCGGACGTGGTGCGCGTTGATGAAGCGCGCGATGTCGTCCATGTTGGCGCGCTCGGCGTCGAGCTCGGCGTCGGTGGGCCCGCGGTCGTGGTAGACGCGGTGCTCCCCCGCCCAGGCCGAGCGGAAGATCGCCAGCCGCGCGCGGGGGTTGCCCGCCAGCATGATCCCCGCGACGTGCGTGCCGTGCGCCCACTCGCCCACCGCCGAGAGGTGGTTGTCGAGGGCCTCGGCCTGCGCCGCGTCGGTGATCCCGCGCTGAAGCTCCAGCACCCGCTGCGCCGCGGGCGACGAGGCCATGCCCGCGCGGAGGTCCATCACCCCGCGGAGGAAGGGCGCGTACCGCTGGATCACCTCGGCGCCGGGGTCGTAGAGCAGCGCGGTCTGCGCGGGGTCGGGGTCCGACGCGATGCCCGAGATGTCGTCCACCAGCCCGTTGTGGTCGTTGTCCTGCCCGTCGGGCTGCTCCGCCGCGTTCACGAACAGCTGCTGACGGAACAGCTCGGGGTTCGTCCCCACGTCCCACACCGCCATCAACACCGGCTGCGCGCGGGCGTCGCGGGTGAGGTCCACGGTGCCGAAGGCGTAGGGCCGGTCCGCGGGTCGGGCCTCGTTCGCCGTACGCACCGCGCCCACCGCCGCGAGGTACATCTCCCGCCGGCGCACCACCTCGGGCAGCACCACCCCGTACCAGAGCGCCGCGCGCGCCGTCTCCGGCGACACCATCTGCTGGTGCACCTGCCCCACCCGCGCGTCGAGCTGCGCCTGCGTCTGGATGAGCTGGTACACCACCGTCGACGCGCCCAGCCGCGCCCGCGGCAGCTCCGCGAAGACCGCCTCCACCGCGCGCCGCTGCTCGGCCTCGGCCTCGCCCGCGCGACGTCTCACCGACTCCGCCAGCACCGTCGTGCCCGCGTAGGCCATGTTCCGGTTGCGGGCCTTCGCGCGCACCAGCCGAACGATCCCCTCGGCGCGCTCGGGGTGACCCTCGGCCAGGGCCACGATGGCCAGGTTGAAGAGCTCGTCCGACGCGCGGCCCGAGATCGCCGGGGCCGACTCGGGGTTGGCGATGTACGCGTCGAGCTGGGCGAGGTCGAGGTCAGGCTGCACCTCACGCAGCCGCGCCGTGGCCCCCTCGGTCACCAGCCGCGTCAGCGCCGCGCGGTCGAGGCCCTCCCAGGGGTTCGCCGCGCCCGCGTCGGCCACCGCGACCGTCGCCCCCGCGTCGACCTCCGCCGTCACGGCGGTGTTCGCGCGGGTGGACTGATTCCCGCTGCACCCGAGCGCCGCCAGCGTGAGCAGCAGCGCCGTTCCCTTCAGCCTCGTGAGCTCCATAGGGCCGCGAGGCTTAGTGGGAATGGCCGTGACTTACAACAGCCGCGAGCGCCCCTCGTCGCTCTCGCGCGGTCTGTCTTGGGTCTACTGTGGAGTTATTGCGAACGAGGGGAGGATGGTGGAGCTGACCGGGATCGAACCGGTGGCCTCATCAATGCCATTGATGCGCTCTCCCAGCTGAGCTACAGCCCCATCCGTCGGGCGGAGCGGTGGTGTAGCCTCACTCGCCCACAGGGGTCAAGAGGAAAAAGGGCGTGACGGACGTCATGCGGCTATAGGGGTTTACACTGATTGCAAGTTGGGGCTAGCGTTTGGATCACCCGAATTTCCGAGGGGCGCGCGGAGAATCGGGTTGAGGAGTATTGGGAAATGCTGGGCGAGCGGGAGTTCACCACCGAGGAGATTGCGCAGATCTGCGGGGTGTCGCGTCCGGCGGTGGTCGAGTGGATCACCCGGGGCCTGCTCCCCGCGCGGCTCACCGAGGGCGGCCACCGGCGCGTAGGGCGGGGGGCGCTCGCGGAGTTCCTGCAGAGGCAGGGGTACTCGATGCCGCGCGAGGTGGCGCGGGAGAAGCCGTTGGTGTTCGCCATCGACGACGAGCCGATCTGGCGCGCGACGATCGCGTCGCACCTCGACCCTGACTTCGAGGTCGAGACCTTTCCGCAGGGCGCCGAGGTGCTGCTCGCGGCGGGGGCGAAGCGGCCTGACATCGTGGTGACCGACGTGCGCATGCCGGGGATGGACGGCACGCAGCTCATCGAGTCGCTGCGCCGCGCGACCGTGCTGAGCGACACGCTGGTGGTGGCGCTCACGGCCTTCGAGGAGGAGATCTCCGCCGCGAAGCGCTCGGGCGCTCACCTGGCGATCTCGAAGGCCCGCGCGTCGGAGCTGCACGACGCGCTCATCAAGCTACTGAGCGAGAACCAGCGGCGCACGGCGGTGGCCGAGGCGTGACGCGGTGATCTGGTAGGGTGCCCGGGCCATGGCCCTCGCACCCGATGTCACCCGACGCGTCGACGACGCGGTCGACGCCCTCGCGGGAGAGCTCCGCGCGCTGGCGTTGAAGATCCACGCGCACCCCGAGCTGCGCTTCGAGGAGCGGCGCGCGTCGGCGTGGGTGGCCGAGGCGGTGCGCGCGAGGGGGCACGCGGTAGAGGCC
>JAEYZO010000331.1 GCA_023428035.1 Pseudomonadota bacterium
CCTCGCGCCCTCCCCCTCGCCCCGGAAGGTCCGCCAGCGTGATCGCCCTCACCGGCAGCGACTCCCTCCGCTCGCCCAGCTCGTGCGCGTAGCGGATCTCCCTCCCCCGCGCGACCGTGCCCCGCAGCACCCGCACCGACGACGCCTCGCTCCGCCCCATCACCGGGTGCACCGCGACGAGCGTCACGTCTCCCGCGGGCAACGCCCGCAGCGCGAACACCCCCTGCCGGTCCGTGCGCGCCACGCCCGTCGGGTCGTCGTCCTCCGCGTCGGCGCGGCGCACCACCGCGCCCGCCACCGGCTTGCGCCGCGAGTCCACCACGGTGCCCTCGACGCCCCCGCCCCCGACGATCTCCACCCGCCCCACCTGCACCCGCCCCTGCGCCGGGATCGTCACCGTCCGCGACGCGCGCACGCAGCCCTCCGCGTCGACCACCATCGGCGCTCTCCCCGCGCACAGGTGCGGCACCACCACGTCACGGTCCGTCGCCGTGACCGTCACCGGGCCGCAGGTCGTACGCAGCTCCACCCTCGCGGGAGAGGTCACGCAGCCGTCGTCGCGGAGCTCCATCGTCAGCTCCGCGCCCTCGCTCAGCTCGATCCGCACCGGGCGCGAGACATCGTCGACCCGCAGCGCGCGAGGGGCGTAGTCGCCGTGGCGAACGTCGAAGCTCACCGCGCGCGTCCCCGCGATGAGCGTGTCGAAGGTGCCGTCCGCCGAGGTCACCGACGAGGCCGTGCCCATCTCGCCGCGCTCCACCGCGGTCATGTGCACCGACGCCCCCGCCACCGGAAAGCCCCGGCGATCCACCACGCGCCCCTCCACCCGCCGCAGCGCGCCGTTCACCGTGAGGGTCAGGCGCACCGTCGCTCCGTCGGCGACCTCCACCTCGCTCCGCGCCACGGGCCGCGCCCCCATCAGCGCCACCACCGACACCCGCCCCTGCACCGCCGCGAGCGTGAAGGTCCCGTCGGGCTGCGTGAACATCCTCCGCGGCGCGGGCTCGTTCCCTACCCGCACCTCCAGCGCGAGCGCCCGCAGCGGAAAGCCTCGCTCCGTCACCGCCCGCCCTTCGAGGGTCCCGCCCTCGCGCAGCGCGAGCTCCACCGTCATCGTCTCGCCGGGGCGCACCTCGCGGCCCTCGGCCTCGGCCCGCACATACATCGGGTGCGACGCCGCCACGCGCACCACGCCGGGAGGGACGTCCTCCACCACGAAGCGACCGTCGGCGTCGGTGACGAAGCCCACCGCGGCCTCGTCGACCTCGAGCCCCTGCATCGTCGGCTCGATCGGGACGATAGGCACTCTTCCCGGCACCACCCCGAGCTCCCCCGCCGGACGCAACGGCTGCGGGCCCCGCTGCTGCGCGTCGAAGAGCGCGTCGCGAAACGCCACCGACGCGCCCGACAACACCGTCACCCTCCCGTCGAGGTCGAGCACCGACACGTCGACCCGCGCGCGATGCACCGGGCGCCCCCGCGCGTCGACCACCCTGCCCTCCACCCTCGCCGAGCGGTCGAGGCGCAGCTCCGTCGCCTCACCGCCCGGCTCCGCGCGCAGCCCCGTGCGCGACGCATAGCCCGCCGCGCGCACCGCCACCTGATGCGAACGCCGAAGCAGACCCGCCACCCGCCACCGCCCCGACGCGTCCGTGGTCACCGCGCGAGGCGCCATCGAGAGCGCGTCCTCGGTCACCACCACCCGCGCGCCCTCGATGGGGCGCGTCGTCTGCGCGTCGAGCACCAGCCCGCTGAGCGTCGCCCCGGCGCGAAGCTCCATGCGCTGCTCGCGTGACTCCCCCGGCTCCAACAACAAGGGAGCGACGGGCTCCGCGAGGTCGTCGTCCCTCGACGCGCGCAGCTCGTACACGCCGCCCGGGAGCTCCGCCACGCGGAACCTCCCGTCGTCGAGCACCGCGAAGCTCCGCGGCGGCCACACCCCCGAGCCCGAGAGCGTCACCGTCGCGCCGCGGGCGGGCTCCCCGTGGGCGTCGACGACCTGACCCTCGAGCGTCGCCATCGAGCGCACCGTCAGCGCCAGCCCCTCGCTGGGCGCGGCCACGCCCACTCGCCTCAAGGTCTCGAAGCCCGAGCCCTCGACCTCGACGCGCCAGCTCCCGGGGGTCACCCCGTCGAGCGTGAACCGCCCCTCGGCGTCGGTGCGCGCGGCCACGCCAGGGTCCTCCGCGGGGGTCGTCCCCTCGCGCGTCGCGCGCACCACCACGCCGCCCAGCGGTGAGGTCTCTCCGCGTCGGAGCTCGCTCAACACGCCGGTGATCGCCACGCCGGGCTCCATCACCAGCGCGACCTCGCTCGCTGCCTCGGGCACCCGCAGCGTGCGGAGCGTGCGCGCTCGCCCCGGCGCCGTCGCGACCACCCAGTAGTCCCCCGCGGGCAACGGAGCGAGGCGGTAGCGGCCTCCCGCGTCGGTCTGCGAGGTCGCCAGGGGGTAGGTGCGCCCGCCGCGCGTGAGGATCGCCCGCACCGTCGCTCCCACGATGACCGTCCCCTCGGGAGTCGCCGTCGTACCCGCGAGCGCGTAGGCGCGGCTCACCGCCGGCGTCGAGGGGCTCGCGGTCACCACGGGAGCGACGACCTCGACGAGGGCCGAGCGCAGCCGAGCGCCGGGCAGCGGGAGTGTCGTCACGGCCAGCGCGACCACGAGCACGAAGGGACGCACCGTCCTCTCGCGATCGCCGTCGGGTGCCGTGGTATTCCCGTCCATCGGAGCGAAGCGACAGGTGCCAGAGAAGGGACGTTCCCACAAACCCGCTACCGCTCCGCGAGAGCGAGCCCCGCGACCGACGGTCACCCGCCCCGAGTCGGTGCCCGACGACGCCATCGCCAGCGTCTTCGTGGTGCGCGCCGAGCTCGCCGGGATGCGCCTCGACCGCTGGCTCTCCGCCGAGCTCCCCAGACTCACCCGCACCCGCGCCCAGCGCATCGTCGAGGCCTGGGCCTTCACCGCCGAAGCGAAGCCCCTCTCCCCCGCGCACCGCGTCCGCTTCGGTGAGGTCATCGCCGTCTACCGCCCCCGCTGGGAGGAGCCCCCCGCCCCGCGCGACGTCACGGTCGTGTACGAAGACCCGCAGCTCGTCGCCGTCGACAAGCCCGCGGGCCTGCCCGTGCACCCCACCGCCCGCTACCACGACAACACCCTCACCGCCGTGCTGAAGGAGCGCTACCCCGGTGAGAGGGTCGTGCTCGCGCACCGCCTCGACCGCGAGACCTCGGGCGTGCTCCTCGCCGCGCGCACCCCCGACGCCGAGCGCTCCCTCAAGCGGGCCTTCGCCGAGCGCGAGGTCCACAAGACCTACCAGGCCATCGTGCACGGCTCGATCGCCGACGACCGCTTCGTGGTCGACGCCCCCCTCGCCCTCGAAGGCGGAGAGGTCTCGGTGCGGATGTGCGTGCGCCCCGAGAAGAAGGGCGGCATGGCCTCGCGCACCCGCTTCGAGGTGTTGGAGCGCCTCGACGGCTTCACCCGCGTCGCGTGTCACCCCGAGACCGGCAGGCAGCACCAGATCCGCGTGCACCTCGCCCACGTCGGCCACCCCATCGTGGGAGACAAGCTCTACGCGCACGGCGACGAGGTGTTCCTGCGCTCGCTCGACGCGCCCGACGACGACGCGCTGCTCTCGCTGCTCCTCCTCCCGCGGCAGGCGCTTCACGCCTGGGGCATCGCCTTCGCGCACCCCGAGACCGGCGCCCCCCTCGACCTGCGCGCCACGCTCCCAGCGGACATGGCCGACTTCTGCCACGCCCGCCCCGCGCTCACCCTCGACCCCCGCGAGCGCGGGTGATACCCACGGAGGCCGACGGTATGCGCGCCCCCCTCACCCTCGCCCTCGCCCTCGTCGCCCTCGGCTGCGCCAGCTCTGGCGCCGCCAACGCGGCGCGCGAGACGCGGCCCTTCCCGCAGACCCTGGCGCGCTTCTTCGACGACGGCGTCGACTACGTCGAGAGCGTCGAGGAGCTCGGCGGCCGCGTCGCGGCTGACTGGCGGCGGCAGATCGACACGCTCACCCAGGAGTCAGACCTCATCGTGCCGGTGCGCGTCGAGACCGTCACCTCGGGGGCCGACGCGACCTCGATGGGATCCTTCCGACTCACCGCGGTGGCCTCGGGCCCGCCCCTGCACGGAGCCCGCCCCGAGGGCGGCCGCGTCGAGCTCCGCGTGGTCGAGGGAGAGCCGGGCTTCAACTCCGTGCGCTCGAACGTCCCGAGGCTCCAGTCGCGGGAGTACATCCTCTTCGCGCGCTGGTACACCGACGAAGACGGCGCCGCGCGGCCGCACTGGCACCTCACCCCCCGCACCGAGGGCGTGGTCCAGCGGGTGCGCGACGCCCAGGGCTACGTCGACCCGAACGCCCCGCGGCAGACCGTCATCCGCACGAACTGACGCCGCGGGCCTTGGAGTCCCCAAAGATACCGGACCGAGCGCGCCCACGAGACGCGAGCTCTGCAAGGCGCGTGTCCGAAGGCGGGCTGTACGCCCGGCGAGGGCGCGCAACGGGAG
>JAEYZO010000342.1 GCA_023428035.1 Pseudomonadota bacterium
GCTCGCGCCCGCGCGGAGGGAGCGCGCGGTGGGCGTCGCGGCGTCGGCCATCGCGAGGCTCCCCGGCGTCGCCTCGGTGGAGCGAACCTCGGAGGCCGCGGGGTGGAGGCGCGACCCGAACCCGACTCGTCGCGCGGCGGCCGAGAGCGTCGACCCGCGCGTCGCGGGGGAGCTCATCGTAGTGCCCGCCGAGGGCTCCGTGGTCGACGAGCGGATGCCCGAGGGCTTCGGCACCAGCCACGGGTCGCCGTACCCGCGGGACCAGAGCATCCCCTTGCTCGTCTCGGGGCCCGGCGTGCCCCGCGCGGACATCTCCGGGGCGAGGGATTTTCGTACCGTGGCCGCGACCCTGGCGTGGCTGCTCGACGTGACGCCGCCCGCTGCCGCCCGCCGCGCGCCGGCGTGGGAGGACCGCTAGCCCGATGCGCATCGAGATCAACCCCGACCACCCCGAGCCCAGGAAGGTCGCGCGCGCCGCGCAGGCGATCCGCGACGGGGCCGTGATCGCGTACCCCACCGACACCGTGTACGGGCTGGGCTGCGCGATGAGCTCCCGCAAGGGCGTCGAGGCGCTCTACCTCATGAAGCAGATGAAGAAGGAGCAGCCGCTCGCGATCGTGGTGCCTGACCTCTCGGGCATCGCTCGCTTCGCGGTGGTGCAAGACTTCCACTACCGCTTCATCAAGCACCTCGTCCCCGGCCCGTATGTGTTCATCATGGAGGCGACGCGAGAGGTGCCCAAGCTCCTGATGATGAAGCGCAAGACCATCGGGATCCGGGTGCCCGCGCACCCGGTCACCCAGGCGCTCCTGCGCGCCGTGGAGGAGCCGCTGATCTCGACGACGGCCTCGCACCCGAACGAGGGGCCCGAGGCGCTGCAGGACCCCGACGACATCGACGCGCGCTTCCCGATGCTTGAGCTGGTGCTCGACGCGGGCTTCGGCGGGGTGCACCCGAGCACGGTGATCGACCTGACCTCGAAGGAGCCGAGGCTGGTGCGCGCGGGGGCGGGCCTGGAGCTATTGGAGAGCCAGTACGGCCTGCGCGCGCCCCTCGACGTCGACGCGCTTGAGGGCTGAGCCCTTGCGCTCGGGCCACGGCTCGGGCGAGGGGTGAAGGGGTCATGCAGAGGATCGGCAGGGGCGCCGCGGCGGTGACGGTGCTGGTCGCGGTCGCCGCGGCGAGCGCGTACGGCGGAGCGCGCTGGTCGCGCAGGGACGTCTCCGGCACCGTGGCGGAGGACAGCAACCGTGACGGGCGGCCCGATCGGTGGGTCGACCGCGACGCGCGGGGCCGCGTGACGCGACGCGCGGAGGACACGGACTTCGACGGCCGGCCCGATCGGTGGACGGACTTCGACGCCCTCGGTCGGACGCAGAAGGTCTCGGTGGACCTCGCGCGCGACGGCCGCGCCGACAGGGCGGAGATCTTCGTCGACGGGCGGCGGAACCGGGTGGACTACGACAGCGACGGCGACGGCCGCTTCGACAGCACCGACGACCTCGGGCCCGACGGGAGGGTGGTGTTCTCTCGAACGGACCGGAACTGGAACTCGCTCCCCGAGCGCTGGGTGCAGAAGGGCCAGCGCGGGCAGGTGACCGCGGAGTGGACCGACGCCGACGAGGACGGCATCGCCGAGCGCTTCCGCTCCTTCGACGGTCAGGGGCGGGTGACCGAGGAGGCCCGCGACGCGAACCGCGACGGGGTCTTCGAGCTCAACCGCATCTACAACACGCGCTGGCCCACCACCGCCGGCCCGGTGCGCGTGGAGCGCGACGACGACGGCGACGGCCGCTACGAGCGGCGGGAGACCTACAGCCTGGAGGGCGTGCTCCGGGCGGTGCAGGTCGACACCGACGGCGACGGCAACCGCGAGCGCCTCACGCTCTTCGAGCCCGACGGCCGCGTGCGCAAGGACGGCTACGACCGCGACGGCGACGGATACTACGAGGAGTGGCGCTTTCCGCAGCCCGGCGGGGCTGCGCGCGTGGCCTACGACCTCGACGGCGACTACGACGTAGACGGCTGGGAGACGCCGGGGCCGCCGGTGGGCTGGTGCGCGCAGCGCTGCGTGCTCCGCCGGGCGGAGGCCGCGCCTCGCCCTTGAACCGCGCTCGGATCGGTGAGAGGCAATAGGTCGTGATGCAGCCCGCTGAGCGCGAGCGCGCCCTCGAGGTCTTCGAGGCGTTCCTGCGGTACGCCCGCGACGTCTCCAGCGAGCGCGACCTGTCGACGGTGATCACCGAGGTGCGCTCGTCGGCCTTCGTCCCGGGCTCCGGCGCGGCGCCCGCGCCCGCGGCGGACTTCGTCGCGACCCAGCCGGTGGCCGAGGCCTCGGTGGTCGTCGACGACGTCGACGAGCCCACCCTCGACTCCGAGGTCACCCGCATCTCCCCCATGCCCGCGGTGATCGCCGCGTCGAGCGCGCCCATCGCCGCGCACGCGTCGCCCTGGGAGGAGCCCACCCGCGAGCGCCCCGACGTGGTGCGCGAGCTCGCGTCGAGCCCCGCCGCGGGGCCCGAGATCGACCTCACCGCCACCATCCCCGGCGTGCAGAGCCCCCCCCAGGTGATCGCTCTGCCGCCCGCGCCGCCCCCCGCGGCCCTCGTCGCCGCGGGCTCGCCCGAGAGCTCGATCATCGTCGACGACGACACCCTCACCGACCCCGAGTTCGGCCCCGAGCTCATGCAGCGCTTCTCGCGCCTCGGGCGCGCGGGCGTGGGCGCGCCGACGCCGGTCGAGCCCTTCCTCCAGGAGCTCGCCGTGCTCATCAAGTACGGCCACGCCGACCAGGCCCGCGCCGAGGCGGCGCGCTGGGTCGCGGCGAACCCAGACGACCTCTCCGCGCTGCTCACCGTGGCGGAGTTCGAGGTCGCTCGCCTCGACCGCGAGGCCGGGGTGCAGCGCTTCGCTCGCGTCGCGCTCGCGTACGGCGAGGCGGGGGACCGTGACTC
>JAEYZO010000347.1 GCA_023428035.1 Pseudomonadota bacterium
ATCCCCCTCGGCGGACCGAACCATCACTCCGCGGCCTGGGGGTCGCCCGGCTGGCGAGCCACCCCGTCCTCCACGAGCTCCACGTTGAGGCAGAGCGACTGGAGCTCCTTCACCAGCACGTTGAAGCTCTCGGGGATACCCGGCTCCAAGGTGTAGTCGCCCTTCACGATGGCCTCGTACATGCGGGTGCGCCCCTGCACGTCGTCGGACTTCACCGTGAGGAACTCCTGCAGCGCGTACGCGGCGCCGTAGGCCTCCATCGCCCAGACCTCCATCTCGCCGAGGCGCTGCCCGCCGAACTGGGCCTTGCCGCCGAGGGGCTGCTGGGTCACCAGCGAGTACGGGCCGATGGAGCGCGCGTGGATCTTGTCGTCCACCAGGTGGTGGAGCTTGAGCATGTACATCACGCCCACGGTGACGTCGTTCTCGAAGGCCTCACCCGTCCGGCCATCGAAGAGGATGGTCTGCCCCGACAGGGGGAGCCCCGCGAGGTCGAGCATCTTCTTGATCTCCGACTCGGGGGCGCCGTCGAACACCGGCGACGCGAAGAAGACCCCGTTCTGCAGGGTCTCGGCGTAGCGGCGCACGCCCTCGGCGTCGAGGCCCTTGATGATCGACCGCTGCTCCTTGTTGTGCTCGAAGATCGAGAGCAGGAGCTTCTGCACCGCGTCGGCGGGCGCGCCGTCTTCGAGCATGCCCTTCAAGCGGTAGCCGAGCTGGTGCGCGGCCCACCCGAGGTGCACCTCGAGGATCTGCCCCACGTTCATGCGCGAGGGCACGCCGAGGGGGTTCAGCACGATCTCGACGGGGCGGCCGTCGGGCAGGTACGGCATGTCCTCCTCGGGGAGGATCCGCGAGACCACGCCCTTGTTGCCGTGGCGGCCGGCCATCTTGTCGCCGACCTGGAGCTTGCGCTTGATGGCGACGTAGACCTTCACCATCTTGATGACGCCGGGCGGGAGCTCGTCGCCCTTCGAGAGGCGCGAGACCTTGTCGGCGCAGTTCTGCTCGATCTGCGCGACGCGATCATCCAGCTCGGTGAAGACGTGCGAGAGCTCGCTGGCGTCGTGGTCGTCGAGGGCGACCTCGCGCCAGAGCTTGCGCGGGATCGACTCCAGGGTGGCCTCGTCGATGGCCGCGCCCTTGGCGAGGAGCACCTTGCCCTTGTCGTCGACGAGCTTGGCCTGCGCAGACTTGCCCACGAGGAGGTTCCGCACGCGGCGGAAGTAGCTCTCGCGGACGATCTTGACCTCGTCGTCGCGGTCCTTCTCGAGGCGGGCCTTCTCCTCGTCCTCGATGTCCTTGGCGCGGTCGTCCTTCTCGGTGCCCTTGCGCGCGAAGACCCGGGCGTTGATGACGATGCCCGTCACGCCGGGGGGCACGCGCAGCGAGGTGTCGCGCACGTCGCCGGCCTTCTCGCCGAAGATCGCGCGGAGGAGCTTCTCCTCGGGGGAGAGCTGCGTCTCGCCCTTCGGGGTGATCTTCCCGACGAGGATGTCCCCCTGCTTCACCTCGGCGCCGATGCGCACGATGCCCGACTCGTCGAGGTCCTTGAGGGCCTCTTCACCCACGTTGGGGATGTCGCGGGTGATCTCTTCCTTGCCGAGCTTGGTGTCGCGGGCGACGCACTCGAACTCCTCGATGTGAACGCTCGTGAAGATGTCCTGCTTGGCGATCTTCTCCGAGACGAGGATCGAGTCCTCGAAGTTGTACCCGCCCCAGGGGGTGAACGCGACGACGATGTTGGCGCCGAGCGCGAGCTCGCCCGTGTCCGTCGCCGGCCCGTCGGCGAGCACGTCGCCGACCTCGACGCGCTCCCCGGGCTTCACGATGGGCTTCTGGTTCCAGCAGGTGTTCTGGTTCGACCGCTGGTACTTCAGCATGTTGTAGATGTCGGGCTCCTCGCCGCGCTTGCCCTGCGCGCGCACCACGATGCGCGCCGCGTCGGCGGTCTCGACCACGCCCGGGCGGCGCGCGGTCACGCACACGCCAGAGTCGCGCGCGACCTGAGACTCGAGCCCGGTGCCCACCACCGGCGCCATCGTGCGCACCAGCGGCACGGCCTGGCGCTGCATGTTGGCGCCCATGAGCGCGCGGTTCGCGTCGTCGTGCTCGAGGAAGGGGATGAGCGCCGCGGCCACCGACACGAGCTGGTAGGGCGAGACGTCCATCAGCGAGATCTGGTCCGGCGGCATGAGCTTGTACTCGCCGTTGAGCCGGGCCGAGACCAGGGGCTCCAGGAGCTTGCCGGCCTCGTCCATCGTCGCCGAGGCCTGGGCGATGTACTGCCCCTCCTCCTGCAGCGCGGAGTGCCAGATGACCTCCTTGTGCACGACGCCGTTCTCCACCTTGCGGTAGGGCGTCTCGACGAAGCCGTACTCGTTCACCCGCGCGTAGGTGCTGAGCGACGCGATCAGGCCGATGTTCGGCCCCTCGGGCGTCTCGATCGGGCAGATGCGGCCGTAGTGCGTGGCGTGCACGTCGCGCACCTCGAAGCCCGCGCGCTCGCGGGTCAGGCCGCCCGGCCCGAGCGCCGACAGGCGGCGCTTGTGGGTGACCTCCGAGAGCGGGTTCGTCTGGTCCATGAACTGCGAGAGCTGCGAGCTCCCGAAGTACTCCTTCACCACCGCCGAGACGGGCTTGGCGTTGATGAGGTCGTGGGGCATCAGCGTGTCGAGCTCCGGCGAGATCGACATGCGCTCCTTGATCGCGCGCTCCATGCGCACGAGCCCGATGCGGTACTGGTTCTCGAGCAGCTCGCCCACCGCGCGCACGCGGCGGTTGCCGAGGTGGTCGATGTCGTCGACGGAGCCGCGGCGGTTCTTGATCTCGATGAGGTGCTTGACCGTCAGGAGGATGTCCTCCTTCGTGATCACCGCGAGGTCGAGCGGGGGCTGCTTCTCGGCCGGCAGGTCCTTGTAGAACTTGTAGTTGAGCTTCAGCCGGCCGACCTTCGAGAGGTCGTATCGCTCGGGGTTGAAGAACAGGTTCTCGAGGAGCTTCGCCGCCTCCTTGGGCTCGGGGATGTCACCCGGGCGGAGCTTGCGGTAGATGTCGATCTGCGCCGCGACGGCCTGGCCGTACTGCCGCACGAAGGGCGCCATCGGGCCGTCGGGGTCGTCGTAGTGGTCGGCGACGAGGGTGTCGCGCAGGTACGAGCCCACCACCATGCTGTCCATGAACAGCACCTTGAAGCTCGAGGCCCCCGAGGCGATGAGCGCGTCGAGCTTCGAGTCGGTGACGACCTCGTTGCACGACACCATCACCTCGCCGGTCTCGGGGTCGATGATGTCCTTCGCGGCGACGCGGCCCACGACCTCGGCGCGGTCGACGGGGATGCGATCCACCTTCGCGTCGCGGAGCTTCTTCACCGCGGCCTTGGTGAACTTCGTGCCCTTCTTCACCAGCACGTCTTCGCCGACCTTGATGTCGGCGGTCGTGCGCTGCCCCGCGAGGATGTTGAACTCGAGGCTCTTCGACAGCTTGTCCTTGCCGTCGAGGTAGACCGTCTCGGTCTCGTAGTAGTAGTTGAGGATCTGCTCGGCGGTGTACCCGAGCGCGCGCAGGAGCACCGTGGCGTGGAGCTTCCTGCGGCGGTCGATGCGGACGAAGACGATGTCCTTCGGGTCGAACTCGAAGTCGAGCCACGAGCCGCGGTAGGGGATCACCCGCGCCGAGTAGAGGAACTTCTGCGACGAGTGCGTCTTGCCCTTGTCGTGGTCGAAGAACACGCCCGGCGAGCGGTGCAGCTGCGACACCACCACGCGCTCGGTGCCGTTGATGATGAAGGTCCCGGTCTCGGTCATCAGCGGGATCTCGCCGAAGTAGACCTCCTGCTGCTTGATGTCGCGCACGGCGCGCTCGCTGCCGGCGCCGGGGGCCTCGTAGGTGATGAGCTCGATGGTGACCTTGATCGGCGCCGCGTAGGTCATGCCGCGCTGGCGGCACTCGTCGACGTCGTACTTGGGCTTCTCGAGGCTGTACTCACGGAAGACCAGCTCGGCGGTCTCGTCGAAGCTCTTGATCGGGAAGACCGACCGGAACACGCCCTGGAGGCCGAAGTCCTTGCGGTCCTTCGGGTCGGTGTCGGCCTGAAGGAACTTCTCGTACGAAGCCTTCTGGATCTGGATGAGGTTGGGAATCTCGATGATCTTCTCGATGCCGCCGAAGTTCTTGCGCGCTCGGAAGTTGCTCTGGATGACCGATCCCATCAACGTCTCCTCGGTGCTGGTCGCGCGCCCTCCCTACGGGCCCTTCAGCGCCACCGCCCCGACGATCCTCGCGGAGTAGTATGACTCGACGCGCGGGGTCTCCCGGCGGCGGTGGCTCCTTCGCGCCCGGCACCCCGCGGTGATTGCCCCTCTCGGGGCGGCGGAGTCCGGTGCGAGTGTCGCTGTTCAGGCTCTAGGGGAGTGCGCCGACCTCGGTACCTGCCATTGAATCCCGCGGACGACCGGCTGCGGGGTTTGCGCGGTGTTCGCGGTGCCTCCGATGCCTCCGACAGGGGAGAGACACGGCGGGGGGTGACGGTGTGGCACGCTTCGCGCGTGCTTGCAAGACCCCGGAAGAACTTTCTTGCAGAGCCCGGGCCACTGAACGGGTGAGCGGAGGTCGAGGGGGTGAAGGGCAAATAGACGAAGCCCCCGGTGGGAGTTCTTCCCATCGGGGGCTTCGCTCAGCGTGCCTGCGTCGCGCGCAGGACGCGGCCGGTCACTTGACGGTGACGGTCGCGCCGGCGTCGGTCAGCTTCTTCTTGAGGTCCTCGGCGGCGGCCTTCTCGAGGCCCTCCTTCACCATCTTGGGCGCGCCCTCGACCAGCGCCTTCGCCTCGGCGAGGCCGAGGCCGGTGATCTCGCGGACCACCTTGATGACGTTGATCTTGTTCGCGCCGGCGGCGGTGAGCTCCACGTTGAACTCGGTCTGCTCCTCGACCACGGGCTTCGCGGTCTCGGTGCCGCCGCCGGGGGCGGCGACGGCCACGGGGGCGGCCTTGACGCCGAGCTTCTCCTCGAGGGCCTTCACGAGCTCCGAGGCCTCGAGCAGGGTGAGCTTGCTGATGTTGTCCACGAGCGACTGGATTTCCATGGTGATCTCTCCTTCAGACTTTCTTGTGCGCGGTGAGCGCCTTGTTGATCTTCTTGTGTACGAGCTTGTTCGTCATCCGCCCTGGGCCGCCAGCTTGTCCTGCCAGGCCTTGAGCACGTAGACGAGGTTCTGCGCCGGGGCGTTGATGATCGCGACGACGTTCTGCGCCGGGGCCTGGAGGGTCGCGAGCGCCATCGCCTGCGTCTCCTTGAGGCCGGGGAGCTTCGACATCTCGCCCTCGACCCACGCGCCGTCGCGGACCTGACCGCCCAGGAGGCCGGCCTTGACCGTGAGCTTCTCGCCCGCCGGGCCCGCGTCCTTCTTGAACTGGACGATGGCCTTGGCGGCGGCCGAGGGGTCTTCCTTGCACCACGCGATGCCGGTCATCCCCATGAGGGACTTGTGCTGCGTGCGGAGGGAACCCCGGCCGAGGTCTCCGACGATCGCCTTGTAGGGCGTGTCCTTCAGGGCGTGGCGGATCAGGGTGTTCTTCACCACCTTGTACTCGACGCCGACCTTCTTGAACTCCCTGCGGAGCTTCGAGACGGACGCGACGTTGAGGCCCTTGAAGTCGATCAGCACCGCGGCCACGGCGCCGTCGAAGCGCTCGCGGACCTGGGTGATCTCGTCAGTCTTCTGCGTCTTGTTCATGGCTCTACGCCTCCTCGGTCTTCTCGGTGAAGGCCGCGGGGTCGATCTTCACGCCGGGGCCCATCGTGGACGACAGCGTGATCGACCGGAGGTAGGTGCCCTTCGCCGTCGCGGGCTTGGCCCGGACGAGCGCCTGCACCACCGCCTTCGCGTTCTCGCGGATGGCGTCGGGCGTGAACGAGGCCTTGCCGATGCGGGCCTGGACGACGCCGGCCCTCTCGGTGCGGTACTCGATCTTGCCGCCCTTGGCCTCGCGGACCGCGTTGGCGATGTCGAAGGTCACGGTGCCGACCTTCGGGTTCGGCATGAGGCCGCGGGGGCCCAGCACGCGGCCGAGCTTGCCCACCTGGACCATCATGTCGGGGGTCGCGATCACGCGCTCGAAGTCGAGGAAGGAACCGTCGGCCACCTTCGCCACGAGCTCGTCGGAGCCCACGAAGTCAGCGCCCGCTTCCCTGGCCTCGCGCTCCTTGTCGCCCTTCGCGAACACGAGCACTCGCACGGACTGCCCCGTGCCGTGCGGCAGCACGAGCGCGCCGCGGACCATCTGATCGGCGTGCTTCGGGTTCACCCCGAGCCGCACCGCGATCTCGACGGTCTCGTCGAACTTCGCCGTGGCGCACTTCTTCACCAGCTCAGCGGCCTCTTCGAGGCCGTAGCGCCGGCTGTCGTCGACCATCTTCTCGAGGGCCTGACGACGCTTCGGAATCTTCGCCATCCATCACCTCCATCGGCCCGACCGCGGGCTCAACCGCGGGCGGAGCCTCCCACCGCGCCCCGCGGGCGGTGGTGCTGCAAAGGGCTGTTGGACCTCGCGCGAGCGCGGCGTCTGCGGAGCCCCGGAAAAGAGATTCAGTCCGTGATGTCGATGCCCATGGAGCGCGCCGTGCCGCGCACCGAGCGGATCGCCGACTCGAGGTCGTCGGTGTTGAGGTCCTCGAGCTTCTGCTTCGCGATCTCGACGACCTTCGAAGCGGGGAGCGAGCCGATCTTCTCCTTGTTGGGCCGGGCCGAGCCCTTGTCCGCGCCCACGGCCTTCATCAGAAGGATCGAGGTGGGCGGGGTCTTCAGGATGAACGTGAAGGACTTGTCCGAGTAGACCGTGATGACCACGGGGATGATCATCCCCTTCTGGGCCATGGTCTTGGCGTTGAAGTCCTTGATGAACATCGGGATGTTCACGCCGGCCTGACCGAGGACGGGGCCGATGGGGGGGCCCGGCTTCGCCTCGCCCGCCGGGGCCTGGAGCTTGACCTGTCCGACTACCTTCTTCATCGCGTTGCCTCACCGACGGGTTCTCGGCTCCGCCCCTCTCCGGGAGGGGCTTCGCCTCGCACGGGGCCCGAGAGGGCGTCTCCCTCTCGGTTCGTGCTGGGCCCGCCGTCGTTGTCAGGTCGTGAGCTTCTCGACCTGGTTGTACCCGAGCTCGACGGCCGTGGGACGGCCGAAGATGGTCACCAGGACCTTCAGCTTCTGCCTCTCGGGACGGACCTCTTCGACCACGCCCTGGAAGTTCGCGAAGGCCCCGTCGACGACCTTCACCTGGTCGTTGACTTCGAAATTCACCTTCGGGCGCGGGGCGATGCCCGTGCCCTCGATCTGGCGCTTGATGTTCTCGACCTCGCGCGAGGGCACCGGGGTCGGGTTCTGGTCGCCCAGGAAGCCCGTGACCTTCGGCGTGTCCTTCACGAGGTGCCAGGTCATGTCGTTCATCTCCATCTCGACGAAGACGTAACCCGGGTAGAACTTGCGGCTCTCCAAGCGCTGCTTGCCGTTGCGCGTCGTGGAGACGTTCTCCGACGGCACGAGGATCTCGCCGAAGTACTTGTCCATCGAGGCGTTGCGGATGCGCTCGAGGAGCGAGGCCTTCACCTTGTTCTCGTACCCCGAGTAGGCCTGCACGATGTAGTAGTTCATCGACATGAGAGTTCTCCGGGGCTGAACGCTGCCGGCGCGCCCTCGCGGGGCGCCGCGCGGACTCCCCGCGTGGCTTACTCGCTCAGGTAGATCAGGTTGGTGAACCAGTTCCAGAAGCGGTCGAGGCCGAAGATCACCACCGCGGCCACGACCGAGGTGCCGAGCACGACCAGGGTGGCGTTGGTGGTCTCTTCCTTGGTGGGCCAGGTGACGGCGGCGAGCTCGTCGATGGTCTCCATCGCGAGGGTCCGCAAGCGCTCGTTGCGCCACGCGAGCACCACGCACACCAGGCCCACCACCACGCCGATGACGTTGGCGGTGTTCTCGTGGCCGGCCCAGACGGCCTCGGTGAGGTGGCTCACGAGGTACGCCACGATGCAGCCGCCCACGAAGAACCCGGTGTAGAGGTACTTCGCGGTGCCGAGCAGGTGCGTGGCGGCGCGGTCGGGGTGGGTGCTCACGGTGCTACTCCAAGGGTGACTTCGGCAGGGGGCGAGGGACTCGAACCCACGACCTGCGGATTTGGAATCCGCTGCTCTACCAACTGAGCTAGCCCCCTGTAGGGCTGTCGGTGCGTCAACGACTCTCGTGGTGGAGGGTGTGGGCGTTGCAGGCCGTGCAGAACTTCTTCAGCGCCAGCGGCTTCGCGCCCGGGGAACCCGCGCGGGTCGTCTTGTAGTTCCGACGCCCGCAGTTCTCGCACGCGAGGACCACCTTGATCCGCGCGGTTCCCATCGTCGCCCTCTCGTTTCTCCGGGGGTGTGTTCGTTACTCGGTGATCTTGGTGACGACGCCGGCGCCGACGGTCTTGCCGCCCTCACGGATGGCGAAGCGCATCTGCTCCTCGAGCGCGACGGGGGTGATGAGCTCGATCTCGACGGTGATGTTGTCACCGGGCATCACCATCTTGACGTCCTCGGGCAGCTTGACGATGCCCGTCACGTCGG
>JAEYZO010000388.1 GCA_023428035.1 Pseudomonadota bacterium
GTCGCAGCCCGCGCCGCAGCAGCCCCAGGGCCCGTGCCCCGGCCGAGGCGCGCAGGTGCTCGTCGACGTCTCCGAGAGCATCCGCGGCTACGCGCACGGGCGCCCCCTGGCGATGGAGGCCCTCCACGCCCAGGTGATCGAGGCCTCGCTCTCGCAGCTCGGGCTGAACAACCCGTTCCAGCGATGCGCCGTCGGGGCCGACGTGCAGTGCGACGCCCAGCTCACGCCGCGCTCCTTGCGACTCACCGGCACCTACAGCGCGCCCAACGCCGCGCTGCACCTCGCGCTGCGACGTCCTCCGCGGGCGCGCCGCGCCGACCAGCAGCTCCCCGACCCCCTGGACCCCTGGAACGTCACCGTGCTCGTGACCGACGGGTTCCAGTCGAGCTCGCTGGCCTTTCAGCCCTCGACGAACACCGAGGCGGCGTGCACCGCGGGCGCCGACCCCTCGTGCCTCGCGGCGCTCCTCAGGGAGCGCGTGCGCGAGGGCTACGGGCTGTGGGTGGGACGCCTGCACATGAACTTCGACGGCCGGTACTTCGCCGAGCGCCCCATCGACGACGCGATGTGGGCCCGGGTGAACCAGCACGTGCAGGAGGTCAACAACGACCCGCAGTGGGTGGGGGTGAACTTCCGCGCGACGGAGAGGGCGCGGGGAGAGAGCGGCGCCTTCCGCTGGGTGGGCGCTCGACCGCTGCTGGTGTTCGTGCTCACCCGAGACATCGCCAAGGGGCGCCAGCTCGTGGCCGAGATGCAGCGACGTCTCGGCGTCGAGCGCCTCACCGTGCGCGGCTCGCCCATGGACGTCGCCTTCAGCGAGTGGGCGCCCTTCGACGGGATGACCGCGCAGGTGCAGAGCGCCGCCCGCGCCGAGAGCGGAGGCCCAGCCGACCAGGTGATCGTCGAGCGCGCCTCCCGCCAGGGCCCGGTGTTCACGGTGCCGGTGAGCTGTCAGCTCGGCGGCGTCGCGAGGGTGCGCTTCCGCGGAGCCGTGGCCAACGGGGGGATGCCCCCGCCGCCCTTCGCGCGGGTGAGCATTTCGTGGCGGCCCGCGGGGCCCGCGGGGAGGGGCTTCACCATCCCGAGGGAGAACCCGACGGGCGTGGGGGCCTTCGAGTCCTTCGGCGGCGTCGACTGCCGCACCCTCGCGGCGGGCTCGACGGAGCACCGGATGGGCCTGTGGGGCGAGTGGTCGATCGACCCGGCGCCCTTGTCCCTGGAGTGGTTCATGCGCGAGGGCGCTCCCACCTCGTACGAGATGCCCGAGAGGATCTTCGGCTTCTCTGAGCTCGCCCGCTCGGTGGTCGAGGAGGGCGTCGCGCGCAGCGGCTGGCTCGACCGGGTCGCGGTGACCGTGACGCGGCGCTAGCGGTCCCTGCGCGTGGCGGTCTACGGCATCGACCTCGGGACGACCTTCTGCTCCGTGGCGTGGTCCGACGGTGGCCCCGCGCGGGTGGTGCCGCTGGAGCGCGGCGGCGTCACCCTCGCCTCGCTCGCCCTCCTCACGAACGAAGGCGGCCCCGCGGCCTCGGTGGGCCTGCGCGCGCTGCGCGAGTGGCGCTCGAAGGTGGGCGAGAGCGAGCGCGCCCCCGCCGACGTGGTGCTGGTGCGCGGCTCGAAGAACCGCATGGCCGAGCACCGCGCCGCCCTCGACGGCCCCCCGTGGCGCGTCGCGGGCGCGGAGCTGTGGTCCACCGACGTCGCGGCGATCCTCCTGCGGGCCTTGATGGGGATGGTGCGCGCCGCGCCGGGGCTGCCCCCCGTCGACGGCGTGGTGGTCACGCACCCGCAGCGCTTTCGCAACCGGGAGAAGATCGCCACCGCGCAGGCGGCGACGATGGCGGGCGTTCCCTTGTTGGGTCTCATCACCGAGCCCGACGCCGCCGCGTGGGCCTACGGCGTGCACTCGCCCTCGCACGCGGGAGACAAGCCCGAGCGCAGCTTCATGGTCTTCGACTTCGGCGGAGGCACCCTCGACGTGACGGTGATGCGCCGCGAGGGGGGAGCCTCGCCGCGGCTGCGCGCGGTGGACAGCTACGGCGTGCAGGTCGGGGGGCTCGTCATCGACGAGCGGGTGCGCGACGCGCTGTTGGAGCAGTACCGACGGAAGACGGGCGACGGCTCGCTGCACCTCGGCAACGTGAACGACGCGACGCGAGAGAGGCTCCTGGAGCTCGCGGAGTGGTTCAAGGTCTCGCTGAACACCGACGCGGCGAGCGACCCCGCGCCGCTGTCTCGCACCCGGCGCAAGCGGTTCACGCCCGTCTTCAACGACGACGAGGAGGGCGAGGAGGTGGAGCTGGAGCTCAGCCTCGACGCGCTCTCGCGGGTGGTGTCTGGGGAGCTCGACCGCGCGATGGCCTGCGCCGACGAGGCGATGCGGCGCGCGGGGATGGACTGGGGCGCGCTCGACGAGGTGCTGCTCACGGGGGGCTCGTCGCTCTTGTGGCCGATCCAGCAGCGGATGCGGGAGCGCTGCCCGGTGGTGCGGATCTACGACGACCCGGGGCACCCGCTGAACCCGTTGACCATCGTGGCCTCGGGGGCGGCGCTGCACGGGGCGTCGCTGGGTCGCGGCGCGAGCGCGGGGGTCGACCTGCGGGGGGTGGTGCCCGATCACTTCTCGGTGAGGGCGTGGAGGCCCGACCCGAGCGCGCCGAGCGGCCGGAGCGAGGTGCTGGAGACGCTGGTGCCCGCGGGCACCTCGACGCCCG
>JAEYZO010000398.1 GCA_023428035.1 Pseudomonadota bacterium
CGCTCACCCCCCGCGTCGTGATGATCGAGGCCGGCCACTACGGCACCACCTGCGCCCGCGTGGGCTGCATGCCCTCGAAGCTCCTCATCGCCGCGGGCGACGCCGCGCACCACGCCCGCCACGCCTCTCCCTTCGGCGTCCATGCCACGGTCTCCGTCGACGGCCGCGCCGTGATGGACCGCGTGCGCCGAGAGCGCGACCGCTTCGTGGGCTTCGTCGTCGACGGCGTCGAGCGCATCCCCGACGACCACAAGATCCACGGCCGCGCGCGCTTCACCGCCCCGGGTCGCCTCGAGGTGAACGGCCAGCCGCTCAACGCCCGCGCCGTCGTCGTCGCCACGGGCTCGTCGCCCTACTGCCCGCCCCTCTTCGAGGGCCTCGGCGACCGCCTGGTCATCAACGACGACGTCTTCCAGTGGCAGACTCTGCCCTCGTCGGTGGTGGTCTTCGGCACCGGGGTCATCGGCCTCGAGATCGGCCAGGCCCTCTCTCGCCTCGGCGTGCGCGTGCGCCTCTTCGGCCGCGGAGGCACCGTCGGCCCGGTGAGCGACCCCGCCGTGCGCGCGTCGCTCCTCGCGGCGCTGCGTGAAGAGCTACCCGTCGACCCCGACGCGAAGGTGCACTCCGTGAAGCGCGTCGACGACGCCGTCGAGGTCACCTTCGAAGAAGACGGCCGGCGCGTGACCGAGACCTTCGAGTACCTCCTCGCCGCCACCGGGCGCAGGCCCAACCTCAAGCACCTCGGGCTCGAACACTCGGGGGTCACCCTCGACGACAAGGGAAAGCCCCGCTACGACCGCTTCACCCTCCTCGCCGAGGGCGCGCCCGTGTTCCTCGCGGGCGACGTGAGCGACGACGTGCCGCTCCTGCACGAGGCCGCCGATGAGGGGCGCATCGCGGGGGAGAACGCCGCGCGCTACCCCGACGTGAAGCCGGGCCTGCGCCGCTCGCTCCTCGCGGTGGTCTTCACCGAGCCCCAGGTCGCCATCGCGGGAGAGACCCTCGCGGCGCTCTCGAAGCGCCTCGACGTGGAGCGAGACGTCGCCGTGGGAGAGGTGGGCTTCGACGACCAGGGGCGCAGCCGGGTGATGCTCCAGAACAAGGGCCTCGGCCGGGTGTACGCCGACCGCGCGACGGGGAGGCTCCTCGGCGCCGAGATCGTAGGACCGCGGGCGGAGCACCTCGGTCACCTCCTCGCGTGGTCGCACCAGCAGGGGATGACCGTGGGCCAGATGCTGACCATGCCCTTCTACCACCCGGTCGTGGAGGAGGGCCTGCGCACGGCCCTGCGCGACGCGGCCGCCAAGGTGTCGCCCCCCACGAAGGCGGGGCGCTGAACGAGAGGAGACACACACATGGAGCTCAAGAACTCAGAGGGGCAGCGCGTGCCCGAGGTGACCTTCCGCACCCGCGTCGACGGCAAGTGGAAGGACGTGACCACCGCGGAGCTCTTCGCGGGCAAGAAGGTGGTGGTGTTCGCGCTGCCGGGGGCCTTCACGCCGACCTGCTCGAGCGCGCACGTGCCGCGCTACCAGGAGCTCGCCCCGGCGCTCAAGGCCGCGGGCGTCGACGAGATCGTCTGCCTCTCGGTGAACGACGCCTTCGTCATGGACGAGTGGGGCAAGGCGCAGCACGCCGACGCGGTGCGCTTCATCCCCGACGGCAACGGCGAGTTCAGCGAGAAGATGGGCCTGCTCGTCGACAAGCGGAACCTCGGCTTCGGCAAGCGCTCGTGGCGCTACTCGATGCTCGTCGACGACGGGGTCGTGAAGAAGATGTTCATCGAGCCCGACAAGGAGGGCGACCCCTTCGAGGTCTCAGACGCCGACACGATGCTGCGCTACCTCGCGCCCGACGCCGAGGCGCCCCACGACGTGCTGCTCTTCACCAAGCCGGGCTGCTCGCACTGCGCCCGCGCCAAGGCCGCCCTCGCCGAGAAGGGCTGGACCTACGACGAGCTGCCCGCCTCGCCCCGACGTCTGCGCGCGGTGAGCGGCCGAGCCTCCACGCCGCAGGTCTTCGTCGACGGCAAGTACGTCGGCGGCGCCGACGAGCTGGTGGCCCTGCTCAAGGGCTGACGCCGGCGTTGACGGCGTGACCGCGCCGGGTGTTGGCTCCCGGGTCTATGGGAGACGTCGCCGCCGCGGTCCGCCGCGCGCTTCCGCTCGCACCGCCGCCCTCGCTCGCCTCGACGGCGCAAGGCGCCGCGCGCACCCCCATCAACGACCGGCTGATGGCCCTGAAGGCCCGGATCTTCTGCGAGGGGATCCGCGTCGACGACGCGCTCTGGGCCGAGCTCACCGACGAGAACCACTACCGGCACAAGCGCGCGGGCCTCTCGCAAGGGAGGTTCTTCCGCCTCGTCGATGGCGCGCACAGCACCGCGGTGAACGCCCCCGTGCGCGAGCCCTTCGTCGCGCGATCGTCCCTGCACCTGCGCCGCGAGGAGGGGGCCTACGCCGTCTACGCGGGCGACGATCGCCTGGTCACCGCGCACCCCTTCGCGTGGCCGCGGTGGTACGCGAGGGAGACCTCCGAGGGCGCCCCCATGTCGTCGGTGGTGTCGGCGCACTGCGACACCTCGCTCTACACCGCGATCTACCAGGGCGGCTGCGACTACTGGACCGGCGACCAGATGTGCGCGTTCTGCGCGATGAAGGTCGACCAGAGGTCCAAGTGGCGGAAGGTCGAGGCCATCATCGAGGTCGCCCGCGTCGCGATCGAAGAGAACCCCGCGGCGGAGATCACCTTCGGCGGCGGAACGAGGCTCACCGACGACAAGGGCGCGCGGCACAAGAGCGCCGCCGTGGCCGCGCTCAAGAAGGCCGTGCCCATGCCCGTGTGCGTCGAGATGGCCCCGCCCGACACCGACGACTGGATCGACCGCCTCGTCGACGCCGGCCTCGACGCCGCGCTCTTCAACCTCGAGCTCTGGAACACCGACCTGCGCGCGAGGCTCATGCCCGGCAAGGCCGCCATCACCCGCGAGCGCTACCTCGACGCCCTCGGCTACGCCGCGAAGAAGCTCGGCCCCTCGCAGGTGAGCTCGCAGGTGATCGTGGGCCTGGAGCCCATTGAAGACACCCTCGCCGCGGCGCGCGCCATCGTCGACGTCGGGGCCATCCCGCTGCCCGTGGTGTTCCGACCGCTGCCCGGCACGGCCCTCGCGGCTCACCCCACGCCGCCCGTCGACGACGTGCTCGAGGTCTTCCGCCGCACCGCGGAGTGGATGGCCTCGTCCCGCCTCGCGGGAGAAGACTCACGCTCGGGATGCGCGTCCTGCGGGGCCTGCTCGGCGCACCGATGACCGTCTCCGTCACCTACGCCCAGACCCTCAAGCCCGCTGCGGTCGAGACCCCCCTCGACCTCTGGCTCTTTCGCCCCGCCGCCTGGGGCCTCGTGCGCCTCGCGCTCCCGACGCCGCTCAGCGCCAACGGGATGACCCTGCTCTCCATCGCCGCGGGCCTCGCGGGCGCGGCGCTGATGCTCTCCCGAGACCCTTGGCTCTTCCGCGTGGGCGCGGGCCTCGGCCTCGCCTACGGCGTGCTCGACTGCGCCGACGGCCAGCTCGCCCGCGCGCGCGGCACCTCCTCCCGCGTCGGCCGCGTGCTCGACGGGATGAGCGACTACGTCGTCGGCTCGGCCGCGGGCGTCGCCGTCGCGCTCCACCTCGCGCGTCAGGGGGGCTGGGCGCTGGGTCTCTTCGGCGCGGCGGGCGTGGTGTGCGTCGTGGTGCAGGGCACGCTCTTCGACCACTTCAAGAACCGCTACCTCTCCCGCGCGCGGGTGGGCTACCGCGAGGGCGACGACCTCGACGAGACCCTCGCCGAGCTCACCGCCCTGCGCGCGCGGGGCGCGCGGGCCACCGCCGCGCTCCTCACCGTGTACGCGACCTTCCTCCGGGTGCAGTCGTCGATGGGAGGCGCCCGCGCCGAGGCCCCCTCGCACGACCCGCGCTTCGCCGACGCGATGCGCCCCCTCGCCCGCGGGTGGGCCTGGCTCGGCCCGTCGACGCACGTGCTCCTCCTCGCGCTCTTCGCGTGGGCCGACCGCCTCGACGGCTACGCGTGGCTGCGCCTCGTGCCCGGCAACGTGATGATGGTCGCGCTGTGGCTCGCGTGGCGCGCGCGGGAGCGATCCCTCGCGGCGTGAGCCCGCGGGTCAACGGCGGTCGCGACGTCGGTGGTGACGACGTCGC
>JAEYZO010000396.1 GCA_023428035.1 Pseudomonadota bacterium
CCGCGGGGCTGCGCGGAGGCCGCGAGCGGCAGCGAGAGGAGGGCGGCGAGGCAGAGGGCGCTGCGGCGGAGCATCGACGGGAGCGCGTCGCACGCGGGGGGGAGAGCGTCAAGGGTGAGGTGGCTCGCTCCGCCGCCGGCGGTACTCCGCGAGGCGCGCGTCGACGATCTCGCGGGTCATGGCGACCACGCCCGGACGCAGCGCGGGGTCGAGCTCCAGGGTGAGGCGCAGCCGCTCGCCCTCGACGCGGAACCACGGCCCGCTCGTCCACGCCTTGATCGGGTTGTCGCGCCAGTACGCGCGCCACGCCGCGGGCGACGGCCGGCGCGGGTCGCTGAGCCTGCTCACGTCGGCGATGTCACGGAACAGCTCGGGAGAGCGGGCGATGTACGCGTGGCAACGCGCGGCGAGCGCGTCGAGCTCCATCCCGTCGAAGAGCGCGTCGACGTCGAGGAGCGCGTCGACGACCACCATCTTGAACGAGCGGTTCATCCTGGTGCGTTGCAGCTCCGTGAGCCACCCTCGCGCGGCGTCGTAGGCCGCTGCGTCCTTGAGGTCGCCCTCGGACCTCACGAAGCCGAACCACCCTCCCTCGCGGGCGAGCGCGTCGAAGCGGAGGTCACCCGAGCGCACGAGCTCCCCCGCGAGGGGTCTCTCCCCGCGGGCGGCGCGGAGCTCGCGGTACACCCGCTGGAGCGCCGAGGTCGCCCCTCGCGGGAGGAGCCTCGCGAGGAGGTCGATGGCCTCGAGCTCGATGTCGACGGAGCACCCCTCGGGCATGACCGCGACCCGCGAGGCGACGTAGGCCCCCACCGACGCGTCCTCGTCGACCATGGTCACGAGCGTCCGAACGCGGTCGAGGAAGACCCTGTGGTTCCCCACGAAGTCGATCACCGTGAGCCGCGCCTTGCCCTCGGCGGTGCGCAGCCCTCGCCCGAGCTGTTGCAGGAAGAGCACGGGCGACTCGGTGGGTCGGAGCATCACCACGCGGTCGACGGGTCGGCAGTCGACGCCTTCGTTGAAGAGGTCGACGGAGCACACGGCGTCGAGTCGTCCCGCTTCGAGGTCGGCGAGCGCGGTCGCGCGGTCGTCGGAGTCGGCGCCCGAGTGCACCAGCGCCGCCCGAACGCCTCGCGCGCGGAGCCAGTCGCGCACGAAGGCTCCGTGGGCGAGCGAGGCGCAGAAGACGAGGGTGCGCGAGCCCGGCTTGTCGGGGGCGTTCCAGGCTTCCCAGAGCTTCTGCATGCGGGCCTGGGTCTGCACGGCGGCGGCGAGGGCCTCGACGTCGAAGCGCCCGCCTCGCCACGGGATCGGCGCGTAGTCGGTGGGGTCCTTGAGGCCGTAGTAGGCGAAGGGCGCGAGGAGCTTCGCGCGCACCCCCACGCCGATGTCCGCGCGGAACGCGACGTGGTCGTCGAAGAGGGCGTAGACGTCGCCCGCGTCGGCGCGGTCGGGCGTCGCGGTGAGCCCGAGCCGGTGTCGCGCGGTGAAGCGCGCGAGCACGCGGCGGTACGAGTCGGCGTGGGCGTGGTGGGCCTCGTCGACGCCGACCACGTCGAAGCGGTCGGCGGGGAGGCGCGCGAGGCTGTCTCCGCGCGCGAGGGTCTGCACCGAGGCGAAGACCACGTCGAAGGGGTCTGACGGACGCTCGCCGCCGAGCCACCACGCGAAGCGCGCGTCAGGGAACACCCGACGCACGGCCTCGGCGGCCTGCTGGAGGAGCTCGCGGCGGTGGGCGACCCAGAGCACGGCGGGGGTTCGCCTGAGGGAGGTCGCGAGCTGCGCGAGGTCGAAGGCCGCGAGGAGGGTCTTGCCGAGGCCCGTGGCCATCACGACCAGGGAGCGGTCGCGGCCACGGGCGCGGGCGTGGGCGAGCGCGTCGAGGGCCTGTCGCTGGAGGGGGTTGGGGGCGAGCGGCGACGCGGGATCGTCCGCGACGAGCTCGGCGCGGGGCAGCGGGCGAGGGTCGCGGGAGGCCCTCTCGGCGTAGTCGCGGAGCCAGGCTTCATCGAGCGGGCGCGCGATCGCCCAGAGGGACTCGAAGGACTCTGCCACGCGGGCGTAGGCGACGGGGTCGCGGTCGCGCTCGACGCGGAGGTTCCACTCGACGCCGTCGACGAGCGCGGAGCGGGAGAGGTTGCTGCTGCCGACGAAGGCGACGCCGAAGCCCTCGCCCTCGAGGCGCCAGGACTTCGGGTGGAACGCTCGCCCGATGGAGTCGGTCTCGACGACGCGGACGTCGAGGCGGCCGAGCGCGGGGTGGTCGTCGCTGCGCGCGGCGGAGAAGGCGTCGTTCCAGTCGAGGAGTCGCCGCAGCGCGGTGGTCTGGGTGATGTCGAGGTAGTCGCCGGTGAGGACGCGCAGGGTGGCGCCGCGGGAGAGCGCGTCGTCGATGGCGGAGGCGATGAGCGCGACGCCGCTGTCTTGCACGAAGGCCGAGAGGAGGTCGACGCGCGCGGCGCGGCGGAGCAGCGGTCGGAGAGCGTCGAGGAGCGAGCCCCCGGCGGCGCCGTCGGCGAGGGGTTCGGGGCGCTGCGAGAGGTAGTTCCCGCGCGAGGGGATGACGTGGCGGACGCCGCCGCGCGGGTCGTCGACGTCGCCTCGGTAGCGCGGGATGACGTGCACGTGGGCGTGCGCCACGGTCTGCCCGGCGGCGGCGCCGGCGTTGACGCCGACGTTGTAGCCGTCGGGCTCGTGGGAGCGGTCGAGGTCGCGCTTGACGGCGTCGACGAGGTCGAAGAGGGCGGCGCGCTCCGCGGGGGTGCAGTCGAAGAAGCCGGCGACGTGCCGACGGGGGATCACCAGGGTGTGCCCGTCGCTGACGGGGAAGGCGTCACGGATGGCGAAGGCGAGCGCGTTCGAGGCGACCCAGCGGTCGGGCGGGAGCGCGAGGAAGGGAGAGGGTGGCGGGGGCATCGTCAGCGACGAGGCGGATTATCGCCGATCGCGAGGCGCGCGAGGATCGAGTCGATCGGGGCGGTGCGCGCGACGATGAGCCTCCACCTCGTCATGCGCCCCCGCGCGGTCACAGAGTGAGGAGAGAAAAGAGTCGGGGCGAGAGGATTTGAAGCGCTCCGAGACGAAACGACCGCTCCTAACCACGCGGATTTCAAGGAGTCGCCGACCGGCTCGGACCCCGACGAACCGGCCCCGACGGGCGTTAGCACTACAGCCGTAGCGCTTCGCGAAGAGGGCGAAGAAGGCCAGCAAGGCCACCCCGACGACGACCGCGGAGGCGGTGATGGCGAGCCCTGAGGGGTGGGCCATCGACGCACCCACAGCGGAAGGAGCACCGCGCGCCGACACCCACCACGACACCGCCGCCGATCCACTCCGAGTGCCTGTGCTTGCGCACCAGCGCGTGCCTGGGCACCCGCGCGTGGGTGCGCCGCGCGTGGCGTACCAGGAGCTCAGCGAGGCCCTGTCGTCGGAGTACCGCACCGATGCGCACTTCACCGCGTACAGCGTGCCGGAGCTGCCGCATCGGCTCACCAACGCGTCGCGCGAGGCGGTGTCGCCGACGATGGTGCTGCTCGTCGTCGACATCGACGACCCCGACGCGCACGCCGAGAAGCGTCCCGCGAGTACCGAGTGGCTCGACGATGTCAGGGCGCGCATCGCGCGACTGCGTGAGGATCACCCAGGCTTCGTGGGGTACGCGACGAAGGGCGGCGTTCGCCTGGTCGCGCGCCTTGCGCGCCCACACATCATCGACAGCGACGCGGCGAAGGCGCGGTGGGCGGCGTTCTACCTGCTCGCGCTCGCGTGGCTCTCGCGCGTCTACGGCCTCGTCGCCGACCCCGCGTGCAGCGACTGGACGAGGCTCTATCGACTCCCGCACGCGACGCGAGACGCGGCGCAGGGTCCGGAGCGGCGCGAGGTCTACGGCGACTTCGACGAGATCGGCGTCGTCGACTTCGCCCCCTCGCCCGCCGACCGCGAGGAGTTGGAGCGTCTCGCGCTCGACGACGTCACCCGTTGCGAAGCGGCCGTCGCGAGCGGCGCGCGTCGCTCCGCGTCGGTGCCGTGGAAGACCGCGCTCCAGCAGGTGCGCGAGGCCGAGCTCGGAGAGAAGTACCACGCGAGCGCGCGCCGCCCCGTTCGGCCGATGGTGGCGGTGCCTACGCCCGTGCTCGACGAGGGTGCCGCGTCGGGCCTCGTCGAGGTGCTGACGCAGGCGTTGGGTTCGCTGCCGAAGGGCACCGGCTCGCGTCACACCGCGAGGCTCGCGGTGGTGGGCGCGCTCCTCCAGCGGGGCGTCTCGCATGACGCGACGAGGTCCATCCTCCAGCGCGTCGCGCGTGCGCTCGAAGAGGATCCGCGCGCGTGGTGGCGCGAGGTTGGGCCGTCGACGATCGACCGTCTCCGTCGCCGCGAGCAGACGCTGGGCGCCGGTTGGCTCGAGGCCCACGTGCCCGCTGCGGCGGAAGCGATCGCGTCGATCGTCGACGGTCACGCGCTCCGGCTCGCGGGCGTGCTCGCGGGGCGTTCGCCACCGCACGAGATCCCCGCGGAGAGCGCAGCGAGGGTAGTCCGCGACGAGCTCCGCGCGACGAGGTTCGATCGAGAGCCCGCGCTCGCCGTGATCCGCGCTACGCCTGGCGCAGGGAAGAGCCGCGGCGCTGCGGAGGAGGCCGTAGCGGCGGCGCTAGAGGGACACCCGAGCGCGATTCTGGTGCCCAGCCACGAAGTCGCAACGTCATACAGCAAGCGCCTTGCCGATGCGGGTATCCCCGTGAGTCATCTCAAGGGGCTCACCGCGCTCGGCGGGTGCCACATCGAGGCGCAGCTCCAGCAGCTCGCGGGCCTCGGCTACAGCGTGGGTCCGGTGCTCTGCGAAGGCTTCGGGTATGGAGGCGCGAACGGACCTCGACGTCTCCCGGTCGCGAAGTCTGCGGGTGATGCGCCTTGCCCGCACCGTGCTTCGTGCCCCGCGCACGCAGAGCGGAAGCAACTCTCCGCGACGTCCGCCACGGAGCTCGTCGTCGTAGCGCCATACCAGCTCGCCGACGCCGCGCTCGGACATCTACGCGACCGCATCGCCGAGACGCATCCTGGTGCCGGCGCGCGTCCGCTCGTGGTCGTCGACGAGACCCCGGAGGTCGTGACCCACCATCCGCTCAGCGTACGCGCGCTGATCGATGCGTGGGAACTCGGCGCGGGCGACGGGACCGCTGGGCGCGCGAAGCTCGTCTCCGACGGAGAGGCTTGGCGATACCTCCTCGCGCGACTGCTCGCCGAGGGGCTGCGTCACGTTGATGGACCAAGACCAGATCACCCCGACGACCTCGCGCCTCGGGCGCGAGACGAGCTGGAGCGACTGGTCGAGATCGCGCTGGAGCATGGCCCGAAGACCCTCCACGACGACGTCCGTCGCGAGGTGGGATCGCTCGACGTCGCTGCCGTGCTCGCATGGGGAGCGGAGAAGGCCGGTGCGCTGCGCGAGGAAGCCCGAGAGCGCGGGGCGCGTGTCTGGCCGCCGCGGCTCTCGCGCGAGGCACATCGGCGCTTGCAGCGCGACGGCGGCAAACTCCAGGACGAGGAGCGAGCAGCACTCGAGACGCTCACGCTCGTCCCTCGCGTGTGGGCCGCCGCGATGCGCCCCGACGGGGGCGACCTCGTCGCGCTTCGCATCGTGCCGTCGGCGCACCCAGAGAAAGACTCGCCGACACTTCTCGCGTCGATGCTCGCGGCCTCGATCGCGTCGGCGTTGAACGCAGGGGTGAGCGTCGCACTTCTCGACGCGACCGCGCCGCTCGCCATGCTCGATGCGGTCG
>JAEYZO010000439.1 GCA_023428035.1 Pseudomonadota bacterium
CCGCGTGGCGGCTCCGCGCGCCGCGCGGCGAGCTGCGCGCGCGGCACCTGCTCCCGGCGGCGGGGTACTTCGCGCTGGGCCTCCTCCCCTCGGCGCTGCGCTACGCGCTCGACCCGACGGGGATGCAGGAAGACCGCTCGTCGCTGCTGCTCCCGGCGCTGCGAGCGAACCTGGCGCGGCCGTGGGTCATCGCCCGCACCCTCGACGACGTGCTGCGCTGGTGGGGCAACCTCGCGGACTACCTCTCGCAGTTCAACGGCCCCGCGGGCTTCAACCTCCCCGCGTACCTCATCGCCGCCGCCGCGATGGCCTGGACCGTCGTCGGCGGGCTGCGCGCGCTCTGGCGCCGCGAAGGCAGCCCGTTGCAGGCGATGCTCTCGCTCACCATCCTGGGCTTCTGGGTCGCGGGCGCGCTGATCTACGTGACCTACCCCCGCAACATGGCCCCGCTTCACGCAGCCTTCGGGCTCGCGCTGGGCCTCGCGCTGCACGGACTCTCACGACGCCTCGCGCGGCGCGGCCTCGGCGCCCTGCCGCGGCTGGCGGTGTGCGCGGCGCTGGTCGCCCCCTTCGCGGTGAACGTCGAGCAGCTCCGCGCCGGGTCGCTGCGCTCGCCCGCGCCCTTCAACCTGGTGAGTGAGCGGGCCATGGCCGAGTACCTCCGCGCGCACCCGACGCCGGGCGGGCTGCTGATCGTGTACGACCTCTACCTCGGGGGCGTGTTCGAGGGCCTCGGGTCGGGCGGGGCCGAGTTCGCCTACGCGGAGCCGCTGTTCCAGTCGTGTGATCGCGACGACCGGGCGTGCCTCGCGGCGCGCGCGCGGGCCCTCCTCGCGTGGTGCGGAGACCGGCCGCTGCGGGTGATGATCCTCGCGCCGGACCCGAGCCTGCTGCCTCGGGACCGCGGGCCCTCGTTCGCGTCGTTCCGCGAGACCCTGCGCGCGGCCGGCGCTCGCGTCGAAGACGAGTTCCACGCGCCCACCCCCGCGGGCACCGAGGGGATCCTCCTCTTGCGGGTCGATCCCAGGGTTGAGAGCGCGTCGACGCCGACGCCCGGCGGGTCGTAAGGAGACACGAGTCGGGCGAGGGACGGCGCCGACCGACGACGTGGATCTTAAGCGAGGCGTCAGGAATTCGGCGTAGATACGCTCTGACCCTACTCCGGCTCGTCGTCGGCGTCGCGCAGGCCGTAGCGCTTGCACAGCTCGCGCAGGTGGTAGCGCGTGAGCCCCGCGGCGGCGGCGCTGCGGGTGATGTTGCCGTGGTGGCGTTCCAACAAGGCCGCGAGGTAGGCCGGCTCAAAGGCCTCCAGCACCCGCGCCTTGGCTTCTTTGAAGGGCAGCGCGGTCATCTCGTCGCTCACCGCGCCCGTCATCGCGGCGCGCGCCGCGGGCTCCGGCGGTCGCGCCACGGCCACCCGCGCGCTCGACGCAGGCAGGAGGTCATCCGCGGTGATCTCCGCCCCATCGGCGAGCGAGGCCGCGCGCTCGATGAGGTTGCGGAGCTCACGCACGTTCCCTGGGAGGCTCATCCCCTGGAGGCGCTCCAGCGCAGACGCGGTGAAGGCCCGCGGGCCGAGCTCGGGGTTGCGCTTGCAGAACTGCTCCAAGAGAGAGGCCGCGAGGAGGGGGATGTCCTCTCGGCGCGAGCGCAGCGGGGGCAGCTCGATGGTCATCACCCCGAGGCGGTAGTAGAGGTCCTCGCGAAAGCCTCCGTTCGCGGCCATCGCGCGCAGGTCGCGGTTCGTCGCCGCCACCACCCGCACGTCGACCGAGAGCGTCTGCGCGCCGCCCACCCGACGCACCTCGCGGTTCTCCAACACCCGCAGGAGCTTGGGCTGCAAGCCCAGGTCGAGCTCTCCGACTTCATCCAGGAAGAGCGTTCCGTGGTGGGCCTGCTCGAAGCTCCCCGCGCGCCGCTCCGTCGCCCCCGTGAACGAGCCCTTCTCGTGACCGAAGAGGACGCTCTCCACGAGGTCCTTCGGGAGCGCGGAGCAGTCCTGCACCACCAGCGGGCCCTGGGCGCGCTTCGAGGCCCGATGCAGCGCCCGCGCGACGAGCTCCTTGCCCGTGCCCGTCTCTCCCGTCACCAGCACCGTGAGGTCGAGCGCGGCGACCTTCTCCAGCTGCGCGAACACCTGCCGCATCGCCACCGAGCGGCCCACCAGGTCGTGAAACCTCTCGTCGGCGCTCAGCGGGATGTCGACCGACCCGTCGCCCGGGTCGACCTGCAGCGTCGTAGCCCCCACCCGAAAGCGCGCCCCCAGCGGGAGCACCACCTCGCGCAGGCGCATCTCGCCGACGAAGGTTCCGTTGGTGCTGCCCACGTCGCGGAGGAGCCACCCGTCCTCGGCGGGCTCGAGCTCCGCGTGAGTGTTCGACACCGCGCGGTCCGAGAGGTGCACCTCGCACACCGCCGAGCGGCCGAGGGCCGAGCGCGTTCGTTCGAGCTCGAAGGATTTCCCCTTGTCGGGCCCGTCGACCACCGTGAGCCGGGCCTTCTTGAACCTCCGCGCGGCGGCGCGGTCGTTCAGGTAGACCGTCTCCATCCCCGCGCTCACGGCGCGCCCCGCAGCGCCGCGATGGCCTTGGCGTAGTCCTTCGCGCCGAAGACCGCCGAGCCCGCGACGAGCACGTCGGCCCCCGCCTCGATCACCCGCGGCGCCGTCTCGGGCGTGACGCCCCCGTCGACCTCGAGGTCGACGGCGTAGCCGCTCGCGTCGATCATCTCTCGCACCTTGCGGACCTTCGGCAGCACCGCCTCGATGAACGACTGCCCGCCGAAGCCTGGGTTCACGCTCATCACCAGCACCAGGTCGACGGCGTGCATCACGTAGCGCAGGGCCTCTTCAGAGGTCGCGGGGTTGAGCACCGCGCCCGCTCTCTTCCCCAGCCCACGGATCGATTGCAGCGTGCGTTCGAGGTGGGTGCAGGCCTCGACCTGCACGGCGATCACGTCGGCGCCGGCTTCAGCGAAGGCGCTCACGTAGCGCTCGGGCTCGACGATCATCAGGTGGCAGTCGACGACCTTCTTCGTCGCCTTGCGCACGGCCTTGGTCACCACCGGGCCGATGGTGATGTTCGGCACGAAGCGACCGTCCATCACGTCGACGTGGACCCAGTCGGCGCCGGCGGCGTCGATGGCCCTCACCTCGTCGGCGAGGCGACCGAAATCCGCCGAGAGGATCGACGGCGCAACACGAACCGCTCCACGAGCCATAGGGCCTTCTCTCACTCCGAGGCGCGCGGCGCGCGCACCCCCGCGTCGCGCGGGGCGTTCCGGCACTGGATCTCCAACACGGGCACGCCAGCGTCGTCTCGCAGCGGCCAGCGGAACAGCGCCCGCGTACACGGCGGTCGCCCCTCCAACTGCGGCTGGTCGAGGTAGACGCGGTAGCGGCCCTCGGCGGCGGGGCTCTCTCTCGCGCACACGCCGCGGGCGGGGTCGAGCACCTCCTCGCGGGTGACGCCGTCCCAGGTCGCGGCCTCGAAGCTCTCTCCGGGTTGCAGGGTGATGGACCCGGGCTGGCCGAGCCCGCCGTAGCCCGCCCCCGCGTCGCTCTCGCAGAAGGGCATCTGCCCGATGGGGAAGAGGTTCACCCGCGCGCCGCGCGCGAACATCGCCGCCCGGTCCGAGGTGTCGGGCGACACCGTGAGCCTGTGCGCGCGGATCATCTCGTTCGTGTCGGGGTTGGTGAGGATCCGCACCGGCGCGCTGTCGACGTTCTTGATCCGCACGCGGAGCACCACGGGCCGCGCGCTCCCCGCGTCGACGACGTCGGGCCCCGCGTCGCGCTCGGGCGCGGGTACGTCGGGGCTCACCGCGGGCGCGGGCGCGGGCCGCGGGGGCGGAGGGTCCGAGCGACGGCACGACGCGAGCGCGAGGAGGGCGAGGAGCAGAGCGCCTCCACCCCCCCTCACTGCTGCACCTCGCGCAGGCCGAGCTCCTTCATCTTGATCTGCAGGCTCTTGCGCGAAATCTTCAGGAGCCGCGCGGCCTGCGTCACGTTCGCCCCGGTCTGGTCGAGCGCCTTCTGGATCAGCTCCTTCTCGAGCTGGCGCGTGCGCTCGCGCACCACGTCCTTCAGGCCCCCCAGCGCCCCGGCGTCGTCGTCGTCGTCGTCGCCCGCGGTCGCGGCGCCGCCCGCCGCAGCGCGCACCTCCGGCGGCAGGTCCCTCTGCCGGATCGTGTTCTCGTCGGCGAGCAGCACGCAGCGCTCGATCACGTTCTCCAGCTCTCGGATGTTCCCCGGCCAGGCGTACTCCAAGAGGGCGTCGTGGGCCTCGTCGCTCAGCCGCGCCGCGGGCTTCTTGAAGCGCGTCGCGTGCACGCCGAGGAAGTGCTCCACCAGCAGCGGGATGTCACTCCTCCGCTCACGCAACGGCGGCAGGTGGATGGGCACCACGTTCAGTCGGTAGAACAGGTCCTCGCGGAAGCGCCCCGCGGCGATCTCCTTGCGGAGGTCACGGTTGCTCGCGGCGACCAGACGCACGTCGACCGCGATGGGCTTGATGCCGCCCACCCGGTCGATCTCGCCCTCTTGAATCGCGCGGAGGAGCTTCACCTGCATCTCGACCGGGATCTCGCCGATCTCGTCGAGGAAGAGCGTTCCGTTGTGCGCGAGCTCGAAGCGCCCCGGCTTCGAGGTCACCGCCCCGGTGAAGGCCCCGCGCTCGTAGCCGAAGAGCTCGGCCTCCATGAGGTCCCTCGGGATGGCCCCGCAGTTCACCCGGATGAAGGCGTTGGACTTGCGCGACGAGTTCTCGTGGAGGGCGCGGGCGATGAGCTCCTTGCCGGTGCCCGACTCGCCGGTGATGAGCACCGTGGCGGTGGTGTCGGCGACCTTCTCGATGATCGCGTAGATGTCGGTCATCGCGGCGTCGTTGCCGATGATCTTGTAGCGGCCCGTGCCGAGCGCGCCGAGGTGCACGTCTCGCCCGCGCAGGTCGCTGGTGCGCAGGGCCTTCGCCACCACGCTGCGGATCTCGCTGAGGTCGAAGGGCTTCGAGATGAAGTCGAAGGCCCCGTGGCGCATGGCCTCGACGGCGATGTCGACGGTCGCGTAGGCCGTGATGAGGATCACCGGCAGGTCGGGGTGGTGCTCCTGGCAGTAGCGTAAGACCTCCATGCCGTCGGTCTCGGGCATGCGGAGGTCCGTGATGAGCACGTCGACGTGGTGCTCCTTGAGGGCGTCGATGGCCGCGGCGCCGTCGCTCACGTCCTGCACGTCGTGGCCGTCGGCCTGGAGCTGCGCCACGAGGATCCGTCGGAGGTTCGCCTCGTCGTCCGCGACCAGGACCTGCTTCTTTCCGCCGAGCATCACGGGGGTCACTCTACCCGATGGCCCCGCCGCACCGTGAGGCTGACGATGAGCTCCGATCGGGGCATCATCGCGGGGTGAGGGACCGATGACACATCCTTATGGACCTCTCGCGGCGGCGCTCTGTCTCGCGCTCGTGAGCTGCGGCCCGCCGACGCCTACGCCGAGCCTGCGCCTCGACTCCGGCGGCGCCCCCAGCGGCGCGACGCCCATGTTCCCGATGGGCTTCACCCCCGCGGGCGACGGCGGGAGCGGGCCCGACGCGCCTCCCCCCGCGGACACCGGCACCCCACCGCCCACCGACGCCGGGATCCCCCCCGCCGACACGGGCGGGATGATGATGGGCCCGCGCGCCTGCACCACCACCGCGGACTGCCCGCTCAACGCGTGCCCGCCCGGCGCGATGGGCTGCACCTGCGCGATGGGGGCCTCGACCCTGATCTGCATCTCGACCTGCAACAGCACCCCTGACTGCCCGACGATCTCGGGGATGGCCCTGGTGTGCGAGACCTCGCGCCGGGTCTGCATCCCGATGATGTGAAGGGTCACCCCAGCGGGTGACGCTCCAGGGCGCTCGCGAGCTCGGCCTCGTTCGTGAGGTCGAGGCGCAGCGGGGTGAGCGAGACGAGGCCCTGCTCCATGGCCCAGCGGTCGGTGCCCTCGTCGATGCTCTCGATGGGCACCACCGTGAACCAGAACATCGGGCGCCCCATCGGGTCGGTGGTGGGCACCACCGCGCCGTCGTAGTGGCGCACGGACTGCCGGGTCCAGACCATTCCCCGGGGCTCCGCGGGGAGGTTCACGTTCACCAGGCTGAGCGCCGGGTCGGGCAGGAGCAGCGCGAGGACCTTCTCGACCCACGGCTCGAGGAGCGTGAAGTCGGGCTCGCCCCCCGCGATGGGGGTGCTGAAGGCGATCCCGCGGCCCCCGAGGAGCACGGCCTGCTTGGCCGCGGCGAGGGTGCCCGAGTGCCAGAGGGCGTTGCCGAGGTTGGTGCCGAGGTTGATGCCCGAGAGCACCACGTCGACCTGCTCCCAGTGGTGCATCCCCAGGGCGACGCAATCGGCGGGGGTGCCGTTGACCCGGTACGCCTCGATGCCGTCCAGAGGCGTCCTACGGTACATGAGCGGACGAGTGGCAGTGATGGAGTGGCTCGCCGACGACATCTCGACGTCGGGCGCGACGACGCGCACCTCGCCGAAGCGCGAGGCCGCCCGGGCGAGGGCGGCGATGCCAGGGCTGTACACGCCGTCGTCGTTGGCGATCAGGATGCGCATGGGTCTCACCTCCCCGCGCGGCGGTGACCTCCCTCGCGCGGCTTTGGGTTGGACGCGTCGCGGGCGCGGGGGGGTGCGGCGATGCGCGTCGCGTTGATCCACAACCCCGGCGCGGGCGACCGCGAGACGGGGGAGATGCTGCACCTCACCCGGCTCATCGCCGCCGAGGGCCACGAGATCACCCGCGAGGTCTACGACGCCGACGAGTGGGACGAGGCCATCGCGTCTCCCGTCGACGTGGTGGTGGTCGCGGGGGGAGACGGCACCGTGGGCAAGGTCGCGCGCAGGCTCGCGGGGCGCGGCGTGGCCCTGAGCTTCCTGCCCGTGGGCACGGCGAACAACATCGCGCGCACCTTCGGCGTGGCCGACATGGCCCTCGACGACGTGGTGCGGGGCTGGCGCGCGCCGCGCACCTACGACGTCGACGTCGGGTACATCGACGGGCCCTGGGGGGCTCGCCGCTTCGTCGAGGCCGTCGGCGCGGGCCTCTTCGCGCGCACCATGGCCGCGATGGACGCGGTCGACGCCCTCGAGGAGGTCGACGACACCGAGGAGAAGCTCGCGCGCACCTTCGAGATCCTCGCGGGCCGCCTGGAGCGCCTGCGCCCTACGCCGATGAAGCTCACCGTCGACGGGAGGGACCTCTCGGGCGAGTACCTGATGCTCGAGGTGATGAACCTCCGCTTCGTGGGCCCGAACCTCTGCGTCGCGCCGCGCAGCGACCCCTTCGACGGCCTCCTCGACGTGACGCCGATCCCCGAGTCGCGCCGGGCGGAGCTACTGCGCTACCTCGAGGCGGGCTGGCGCGAGTCGGCCTGCGCGCCCGACCTGGGCTGCGTGCGCGGCCGCGTGGTCACGCTCGAAGGCGCGGGCTTCGTGCTGCACGTCGACGACGAGACCTGGCCCCCCGATGGGGCGGTGGTGCCCGAGGGGGGCGCTCGCTTCACGGTGAAGGTCGAGCCGGGGGCCCTGAAGGTGATGGTGCCCGCTGGCGCCGCGCGCGGCGTGACCACGCCGCGGCCGGGACAGAGGCTAAGGCGGG
>JAEYZO010000494.1 GCA_023428035.1 Pseudomonadota bacterium
CGGTGGGGTGGTTCCACCAGGCGGGCGTGCCCCTCGTGCTCCTCGACGCCGAGGCCCTCTCGGGCTGGACCGGCGGGCGACCCGGCGACCGCTGGGTGCTGCGACGTCGCGCGCGCCTCGCGGTGGAGCCCTGGCCCGACGCCGAGACGGTCTTCGACGACGCGGGCGAGGCCCTGCGCGCCTACGAGCGGGCCCGCGCGCACCTCCGAGAGAGGCTCCCGGGGGCGGTGCTGCGAGACGCGCGGGCCGAGACGACGCTCCTCGACCCTGAGCGCGCGCACGCCGAGACCTTCGCGCAGGGCGAGGTCGAGGTGGCGTGGATCTCCGTCGACCGCTCGACCGAGGCGCTCCTCCTCGCGACCACCACGGAGATGGTCGCTGGGGTGAGCGTCGACGGACGTCGGGGCTTGAGCTTTCGCCCCGTGGGAGACGACGGCTCCGTGGCGCTCTCTCGCGGCCCGGCGGGGGCCGAGGTCGCGGCGCTCTACGCCCTGCCCGAGCCCGGCGACGACCCGGTGGAGCCGCTCTTCACGGGGCGATGGAGGGCGCAGGGAGACCCGCTCACGGTCGACCTCCCGAGCGGGGTAGGAGTAGTCCTCTGGGCGACGGTGCCGGGCGAGGCCGTGCGTCACGCGCTCGGCGGAGAGGAGCTCCGCGCGGGCCTCGAGCGCCTGCTCGACGGGCGCGACTCCGCGGTGGTGCCGACCCGGTGGGACGCCGCCGCCGAGGCGCCGGTGGTGCTGGCCTTCCGCGCTCGCCCTGGTCGCTGGGAGGCGCGGCTCTACACCAGCGGGTCGGGCGCCGTGGCCTCGCGCTGCCTCGCGCTGCACCACGCCGAGTCCCCCGCGTGGACCCCCGGCGTCGAGGCCTCGGGCTCGACGAAGCTCAGCGACCGCTTCCTCGAAGGCGGCGACGACGACCCGGTGCTCTTGCCCGGGGAGCGCTACGCGAAGCTCTCTGAGATCGTGAGCCTGATGCTCCGCGCGAAGAGGGGGCCTCGCAAGGAGTTCCTCGAGTCCGAGGGCCTCGACGGCGCGGAGCTCGGGGCGATCCTCGGCCGCTTCGCGAGGGCGCTCGCGGCGCACCCCGAGCACACCAGGGCCTTCTCTCGCGCGATGCGCAACGGCTGAGCGGAAAGGGGGACGTAGGCGGCGATGGTCGACATCACCCGGCGTGACCACTCGAAGAAGTTCTCCCTCGCGACCACCGCGGTGCACGACTTCGTGCTCCGCGAGTTCAAGGGGAAGGTCCTCGAGGTCGCGGACTTCGACTTCCACGCCGGGAGCGCGGTGATGCTCCCGGACCACGGCCGCCGCGACCCCGACCCGACGGTGCTCCCGGTGACCGCGCTCTCGGCCCTGGCCACCGCCCTCAAGCACGCGAAGAACAACGCCTCGCACAAGCTCTGGGTGACCGGCCACACCTCGGACGCCGCGCTCTCGCTCGCCCGCGCGCAGTCGGTCACCGCCGTGCTCCGCGGAGACCGCGACGGGTGGATCGCCGCCGTGCGCGACAAGAACGACACCCGAGACGTGAGGCGCGTGCTCACCTGGGTGAACGAGGTCTGGGCCTTCGACTGCGACCCGCGAGGGGTCGGGGGTGGGGGGCTCGACCGCCACGCGCGGCGCGCGCTCAAGGGCTTCAAGAGGGGCTACAACCGCGAGTTCTCGAAGAGCCTCGCGGAGAACGCCAAGGTCGACGACGAGCTCTGGGGGGCCTTCTTCGACGTCTATCAAGAGGTGCTCGGGGTCTTCCTCGGGGGCGAGGGGGCCGACGCGGTGGCGTCGTTCCGGAGCGCGCTGAAGTTCGTCGAGGACGGCAAGCGCGCCGTGGGCTGCGCGGCCAACCACGGGCTCGAGAGCGTGCGGCAGGGGGCCTTCCGCGGCGGCGCGACGCGGGTGGAGCTGTGCTTCTTCGAGCCGGGGGACGTGCCGCTGACGGAGTGTCACCCGACGCCGGAGCAGTGCCTCGCGCAGAAGTGCGAGGTCTACAACCCGGTGATGTTCCGCTGGGAGGCCATCGCCCCGGAGCCCGTGGTGAAGATGCCGAAGCTCCGGGTGAAGCTCGAGCTCGGCGACATCGACAAGCTCTTCGCGGAGATCAAGAAGGAGGAGATCTCGGACAAGGGCGTGCGCCAGCGGCTGCAGGCCATCGGGTTCTTCTACGCCTCGCTCAAGGAGAAGGGCGTGAAGACCCTCGCGGCCGACGCGTGGGAGCACTTCAAGCAGGAGCACAACCACGCGAGCGACGCGGCGGCGGTGGCGGACCTCAAGGCCAAGGTGAAGAGCGTCATCGTCGACCAGGGGGCGATCCCCGCGAAGGGGGCCTTCAAGAAGCTCCGCGTGCCGGGGACCTGGTGCGTGACGCCCGCGCTCGGCGACACCTTCTTCGGCAGCTCCGCCGACGGCCACCGCTACCGCGAAGAGAAGCGGGTCTGGGACAGGAACCCCGGGCTCGGGCGCGTGCCGGTGCTCGCCAAGGTCGAGGCCCTGCGAAAGGGCTGGAAGCCCGCGGGGGGGCAGAAGGTGCACTTCAAGCTGGTGGAGCCCGACCCGCTCCCCGCCGCGGAGTCGGCGGAGCCCCTGCGGTCGACGACCTTCACCAGCGTGATGAACAACGCGGCGCCGCCGCCGCCCACGGTCACCTTCGCGATGACCGGGCACCCGCAGTCGTACGTCGACGCGATCAAGGCCCTCGACCCGGTGGTGGCGAACGACCCGCAGGTCGACAACGCGCACCGCAACCGGGGAGGCAAGCGAGGCAACCCCGCGGTGGGCTCAGACCGCGCGAAGAACGTGCTGGAGCGGGACGTCCGCCACAAGACCTTCCACGACGAGCTCGACCTGAAGGTCGGCCGCGCGTCGCGGCACGCCAACGCGGTGCGGGTCGAGACCAACGACAAGGGCGAGGCCGCCGCGATCCTCATGCCCGCGTGGACGGGGGGTGACCGCTACCGGCTCATGGCCTTCGTCGACCCGGTGGGCCCGCAAGCCTCCGACGGCACCGAAGACTTCGCCGTGAAGGAGGAGACCGGCACCTTCGCGGTGTGGCGCATCCTGCGGGTGAGCAAGTACCTCCGCTGGGACTACCCCGCGACGGCGACGGCGGTGCAGCAGACCCGCTGCGGCGGCGCCCTCGGGGCCTTCGACTTCGCGGGAGACATCACCACGGAGTTCAAGCGCGCGTGGTTCGACGTGACCCTGGAGCGCGACGCGGCCACGCGGCACGACATCACCCAGGCCGAGTGGCTCTCGGCGATCCAGTGGGCGAAGTCTCGCGCGAGGCCCTCGACGTCACGGCGCTACGACCTCGCGACGCTCCTGCCCGAGAGCGGGTCTGGGGGGCTCAACAACGACAACCCCGGGGTGCTGAACTTCCTCACGCAGGCGCAGTACGACGCCGCGCCCAAGAGCACCCCCGCGCCGCTCGGCGGCTGGCCCTCGACCCCCGCCAACGCCAACACGTACTGGAACGACATGGGGGAGATCTTCCACGCGCTCAAGGACGAGTTCGTGCACTTCTTCAGCAAGAACGCGGTGAGCGGGGTGGTGGTGCTGCAGGCGCCGACGGTGAGCTCCCACCGCCCCGACGCGCACCCCGGGATGCCCGGCACGCCCTTCACCAACTCGGGCTGGGGCACGGCCTACCGCGCGTGCTGGGTGATCTTCGGGCAGAACGTCTACACGGGGCCGAACTTCCCCTACGACCACACGCGGAATTGTCTGCACGAGGTCGGGCACGTGCTCTTCGGGGTGCACCAGTACACCCGCACCACGCAGGTGAACGTGAGCACCGGGAGCCCCTTCGACGCGCACGACTACCACGACCTCTGCATCATGGGGTACATGCGCTGCGACGGAGGCTTCTGCGGCCGCTGCGTGCTCAACCGCGCGGGGTGGGACACCAGCAAGACCGCCCCCAACTCGCCCGGACCGTGATCTCAACGCACTGACCCCACGGGCGCGCCGCGCCCCTCGCGCGAGGTACAGGTCGCCACGGCTCTCACCGTCACGCTCTTCATCGAACCCACCGTCGTCGTCGCGGGCGAGCACGCCCGGATGCGCGTGCTGCTCACCAACCTCGGCGCCGCGCCGATCACCGTGCCCGACCCCGAGCGCAGCCGGGTGTGGCCCAAGGTGGTGGTGGTCGACGCCGCGGGGCGTGAGTCGCGCGCGCACCGCGTCGACCTGGAGCACAACGACGAGTACGTCGTGACGCTCCCCGAGGAGTGGCTCACCCTCGACGCCCACGCGCAGACCTGGCTCCACGACGACTTGATGCGCTGGGTCGAGCCCCTCGCGCCGGGGGACTACACCCTCCGCGTCGAGCACCCCGACGGAGACACCCTCGCGGTGAGCGAGCCGAGGGCCCTCACGGTGGTGCCCCTCGACGCGCGGCGGGCGATGGTGGTGGGCGCTCACGACGGCCCGAGCGCGCTCGCGACGGTGGCGGTCACGCACCGGGGGCAGGGCGGAGCGGTGCTGCTCGAGACCTGGGGCACCGACCACCACGGGGAGCCCGAGAGGCTCGCGTCGACGCGGGTCGCGCGCTGCCCCGCCGACGCGCGGGCGGCGGTGTCGACGTCGATGAACGGCCTCGCGTACCCCGGGCAGTGGGTCGCGTGGGTCGACGTCGACGAGCTCCACGCGGTGTGGACCCGCGACGCCATCATCGAGGGCGCCCCCGTCACGAGGCGCGTGGGAGCAGCGGGCTTCGAGGTGGCCGAGCCGATGCTCCTCGACCTGCGGGGCAACGACGGGAGCGCTCCGGGCCGCGGGGTCTTCGCGCTGTGGCGCCCCGAGGCCCCCTCACCGACTGTTACCTTCGGGGCGCTCTCGGCGGGCGCGCTGCAGGCTCCGCTGCGCGACCTCACGGTCGAAGACGGCCCGGTGGTGGACGTGCGCGGGCTCAACGTGAGCGACGGCACCCACGCCTTCGTGCTGACGGTGCAGCGCTCCGACGGGGTGGCGGTCTCGTGGGTGCGCGGCGAGGCGCTCTCGCCCACCAACGACCCCTTGCCCATCACCCGACTGCCCGGCCGCTACCTCGCGGGGGACGTCTGCCTCGATCACGACGACACGGTGCACGGCGTCGCGCTGCTCCTCGTCGACGAGGCGCAGGGGATCCCTCGCTACGCGATGGCTCGGTGGTCCCTCGGGGCGACGGCGGCGAGCGCGCCCCTCGTGGAGCTGCGCTTCGACGACCCTCGGAGGCGTGTGGTGTCGGCGGTGGCGGGCGTCGGGCCGCGGGGCTCCGCCGCGGTGCTCGCGCTCTGCGACGACGGCGAGTGGCGCTCGGTGCTCGGTGGCGGCGCCGTCGAGGGCTTCGACGCGGGTGGGGCGAGCGTGCTGGCGGTCGCCTTCCTCGGGTCGCGTCGGCCCTTCGCCGTGCTGGGCGCGCCCATGTCGGGGGTGACCTGGGTCCCGCTCGCGCCCCCGATCGCAGACGCACCCCCCACGATCGCGACCTTGAGCGACCTCGACGACGAGGAAGAAGAGCCCGACGACGACGCGCCCGTGGTCGAGCCCGAGGAGCCCGAGCCGGAGCCCGACGACGACGACGACGACGAGGACGAGGCGTGACCCGCGGAGCGCTCTCGCTGACCCTGCTCGCGGCGCTGGCCTGCCGTCAGTCTCCCGTGGCGGCGCAGTCTCCGAGGAGGGCCCCCGCGGTCGCCGCCCCGTCGACCTCTCCGGCGCGCGACGCCGGCGCGGCGCGGGCGGCACCCACGACAACGACGTCGGGTGTCACCCGGAGCATGGTCGAGCCCGTGTGCGGCTCTCCCCGCGAGGCGGCGCTGCGGAGGGAGATGCCGGGCCTCCCCGCCTGCAACAACCGCGGCGTCTTCACCGTGGGGGTGACGCTGGGAGGGCGCCCGGCGCGGGTCGCGGCCTGGGAGGCCGACCCCTGCTGCACCGACGTCGGCGGCGCGCAGTACCGCGCGGGGGCGAGGGCGTGGTCGACGGGGCGCGCGCTGGAGGAGCTCTCCTCCGCGGGAGCGCTCGCGCGGGGCGCGACGCGCGACGAGAGGCAGGCCGCGTTGCAGGCGGCGCTCTTGGAGGCCGGGGCGACGCGGCAGGCGGTGACCGAGGCCGAGGTGGCGGCGCTGATCGCGGCGCACCCCGAGGCGGCGACTGCGTTGCGGCGGGAGCCTCCGGGGTGGTTGAGCGCGAACGAGCTGCGGGTGTGGGCGACGCGCGAGGAGCACGAGCGCGGGGTGTCGTGCTGGATCCTCGAACCGAGGGTGGCGGTGGTCGAAGCGTCGGGCGCGGTGCGGGCGAGGGCGGCGGGCGTGAGCTACGGGGTGGGGTCGCGCATGGGCGAGCCCTGCGGCGCGCCGCTGCCGTGATCGGCTGAGCGCGCGGTCACACCCTCGGGCCGCGAGGTGACGCTCGTGCGCGCGTGATGGCGTATGCTCGCGCCCTCCCAGGAGGGTGAGCGATGAGCGAGCGGGTCCTGCGCGGAGACATCTGGTGCGAGAT
>JAEYZO010000501.1 GCA_023428035.1 Pseudomonadota bacterium
CGGACTTCCTCGCGCACGTCGAGTCTCTGCCTGGCGCCGACCTCGAGCCCGAGCTGCTCCTCACCCGCGCCCGGCTCGGTCCGCCCGACCGCCGCGACGAGCTCGCCCTCCGCGCCGTCGAGAGCGCGAGCCGCGACGGAAAGCTCGACCGCTACTTCTTCACCGCCCTGTCGGCCCTGGAGATCGTCGGCTTCGCGCCGATCCGCCCGTGGTTCGAGCGCTACCTCCACGAGCTGGACCAGGCGCGCGACCTGAGCTTCCTCGTGAGCTCGGTGGGCGCCCACATGCCGCCGGCGATGCTCGATCAGGCCGCGCAGCGAGCGCGCGCGCTCTGCGTCGAGAGCTGGCGACGCGCCCTCGTCCTCGCCAAGGTGGCCGCGCACCACGCCACCGACCGCGACGCGCTGCGGGCCGAGCTGCGCGGGCTCGTCGCGCGGGCGGTCGGAGAGCCCCTGCGCGGCCACTCCATGGACCCGTCGGAGACGGAAGACCTCATCAACGTCGACTTCACGCGGGCGAACGTCGCGATAGAGGCGAGCGCCGTCTTCGAGGGCGACGAGCGGAGGTACCTGCAGCGCCGCGCGCTCGACCTGATCGAACAGACCGACACCGGCGTCGAGCAGCAGTACCACTTCGACCAGCTGGGCTGGGACAAGCTCGGCCCCGTGCTCGACCCGTCGCTCTACGCCGAGGCCGCGCGCGTCGCGTTGGGCATCCGGCACCGCCCGAGCGCCCTCAAGGCCCTGGGCGAGCTCGCGGCGGCTCTGCCCGAGTCGTCGCGCCACCTCGCGCTGCTGGGCCTCGCTCGCCTCGCCGACGGGACCTCGCCCGAGGGGCTCTCCCGCGCCCTCGACGCGCTCGACGCCGCGGCGAAGCTACCGCCCCGACCGAGCGCTCACCGACGTTCCGCCGACCGCGCGGAGGCGCCGTGGACCGCCGCCGACGAGCGCTCCTTCGCTCGCTACACCGCCGCCGTGACAGAGCCGGGGAACACCTGGACGCAGGCGGCGCGCGAGGCCGTCGCCGCCCTCACGCACGCGGCCGCGAGACGCGCCGCGGCGGAGGCGTGCGAGCCAGGCTCACGCAATCGCCTCGACGTCGCGCTCCTGCTGTTGAGGTGCCCCACCCTCGGGGACGCTCCCGAGCGCGACGCCCTGCTCGCGGTGGCGCTGGAAGACGCGGCGGGCCGATTCGTGAGCAGCTACAGCTTCGAGGATCTGGCGCCGCGGCTGGAGTCGGTCTGCGGCGAGCGCGATGTCGTATGGTCGGCGCGCGTCGCGGCCTTCTTCGAGGCGCACCCGTGGGACGTCGAGACCTTCCTCGACGCCGTCGCGGCCTTCGCGCCGGTGCTGCGTCGGGTCGGCGGCCCTGAGCTCCCGCCCTCGCTCGCCGCGCGCCTGCGCACGCCGCTCGTCACGACCGAGGTCGCGCGCCCGTGGGCGCTCGCCGCGCAGGGCGGCTTCGAGGCGTAGGGCCGACGGTCCCGTAGGTGCGTGTTCGGTGCCCCGTCGGAACCGTGCCTGGCCCGCGTGCGCGTTGACGGCGCGCCTCCGTGTCGGGAGAGTGCTGTTGATGCCACGCTCACCGCTGATGTCTGAAGCGCGCGCCCGACGCGATGACCGCGTCGCGGCGATGACCGACGCCGAGCGGGTGGAGCTCTCGATGCGGCTCGGGTACGAGTCCCTCCGCGCATACGCCGTCGCCCACGGGCTATCGCCCACCGAGGCGAGGCGAGCGTTGCGAGCCCTGGCGCAGCAGGGACGTCAGCACTCACGCGTCATGCGCGGCGATGACTGACCCCTTCGCGCACCTGTCCACCGCGGTGAGCCGGTGGCCCTCGCGACCGCGACGACGTCTTCCTGCTCGCGCAGCGCGATGACTGGCCCTCGCGACGCGCCGAGGTCGAGGCGCGCATCGTCGAGCTGCCTTTGTCCGCGCAGGCGCGATGGCGTCGGTGGCGCGACGCGCTCGACGAGGAGCCTTAGCGGATCGTGGCGTCGAGCGCGGTCGAGCGACCCGTCGCGCGGATCGACCGACGCTGCCCGAAGCCTTCGCGGTGCCGCTCATGGAGCACCAGGGCGGCGTGTGGTCGGCGGTCTTCAGCCTTGTCGCTTCGCCGCGAAGCTTGTCGGGCCGCCGCGAAGCCCTGTCGGCCCACCGGAGAGCTCTGTCGGGCGGGAATTGAAGCCTGTCGGGCGCTCCTGAAGGTCTGCCGCACGCTCCCGAAGCCCTGTCGGACCGAAAACGAGGCTCGTCGGCCCGATTGACAAGCTCCCCGGGCGATCGACAAGCTCCGGCGCTCATCCGACAGACCTTCCCGCTCGGCCGACAAGCCTTCACGGGCGATCGGCAGACCTTCGCGAGCGCCCGGCAGGCTTCAATTCCCGCTCGGCAAGGCTTCGCCGCCGTTCGCGGCCCTACCGCTCCGCGGTGAACAGCCCTCGCGCCAGGTGGTAGAGCGCCAGCACCGCGCTCACCGCCGCCGTCACCGGGAACAGCAACGGCACGCGCCCCGACGGCTCGCTCAGCGTCGCGACCGAGACCGCCCCGGTGACCACCGCGATGAGCGCCCCGGCCCCGGCCATGCGCAGGTGGTAGCGACGCCGCGACGCGGGCGACGTCGACGCGGCGTCGGCCTGGTGGTCGAGCCGGGCCTTCTCGTAGGCGGCGCCGAGCGACGCGGCGGAGAGCTCCGAGAGCCCGCTCGTGAGGGGAGGCAGCTCCGTGCGTCGCCGCAGCGGGAGCAACGCCACGGCCCACGCGATCACGCACACGAGGAGCGTGAGCACGCCGAGGAGCAGCCGCACCGCCCCCGCGACGGCGCTCCCTTCAGCGAAGCGCGGCAGGTGCGGCCACGCGGCCCAGGTCGCCGCGAAGGGCGGGGGCAGCGTGGCGAGAGCGATCGCCTGAAAGACCCGCTTGGAGATCATGGGTAGAGCCGCGACGCAGCGTCGCGCCGCGCTCACTGAAGACCACGTCTCCACGACCGCGTCGAGCGCCGCCGCGCCCGCCGCTACACTCCCGCCCCCGATGCTGCCGCTGATCGTCCTGCACGGCTTCCTCGGTCAGCCGTCGCACTGGGATACGCCCCTCTCCCTCGCTCGCCTCGACGCCCACCGCGTCACCCTCCCCGGCCACGGCCCCCACCCCTGGACGCTCCCCGACGCCGACTTCGACGCCGTCGTCGACGCCACGCTCGCGCGCCCCCCCTTCACCGATGTCCCGCCCCCCTGGGCCCTCGCGGGGTACTCCCTCGGAGGTCGTCTCGCCCTCTCCATCGCCGCGCGTCACCCCCATCACGTCCGCGCGCTCCTCCTCGCGAGCGCCTCGCCGGGACTCACCGACCCCACCGCGCGCGACGACCGCGCCCGCGCCGACGACCGCCTCGCGCGCGAGCTCGTCACCCACGGCCTCTCCGCCTTCGTCTCCCGCTGGGAAGCCCTTCCCCTCTTCGCCACGCAAGCCTCCCTGCCCGATGACCTCCGCGCGCTCCACCGCGCGCACCGACTGAACCACCAGCCCGAGGCCGTCGCGTGGGCGCTCTCGACCCTCTCCCCAGGTCGTATGCCCCCGCGCCACGACGCGCTCCGCTCGCTCCCGATGCCCGTTCACCTCGTCACGGGCGCGCTCGACCTCGCCTACACCGAGCTCGCCCGCGCCTCGGGCCGCGATCACACCGTCGTCCCCGGCGCGGGCCACGACGTCGTGCTCGAAGCGCCCGCCGCGGTCGCCAGCGCGCTCGGTTCCCTCTCGCGCTCGCTGGACCTACCGTAGCGCCCGCCATGTACCCGCCCGGACCGACGACCCCCGTCGCCTTCACCCTCGTGCGCTGGATGCGGCAGCCCTTCACGCTCATGGAAGAGCTCCGCGCGCGCTACGGCGAGACCTTCACCGTCGACCTCGGGGTGATGAACAAGCTCGTCGTGCTCTCGAACCCAGAGCACGTGCGCGAGGTCTTCGCGAGCAACGGCGACGACATGCACAGCGGAAAGGTCGCCGTAGCCCTCAAGCCCTTCCTCGGAGAGCGATCGCTCATCCTCCTCGACGGCGGCGAGCACCGACGGATGCGCCGCTTGATGATGCCGCCCTTCCACGGCGAGCGGATGCAGGCCTACGGCGCGCAGATGGTCGACATCACCCACGCCGCCGTCGACGCCATGCCCGTCGGGAGGCCCTTCCCCATCCACAAGCCCATGCAGTCGATCACCATGGACGTGATCCTCCGCACGGTCTTCGGCCTCGACGACGTCACCGTCCGCGACCAGATGCGAGCGCTCCTCGACCGGCTGCTCGAGCTGGGCGCGTGGCCGCCGCTGCTCTTCCCCGCGTTCCAGCGAGACCTCGGCCCGTGGAGCCCCTGGGGCCGCTTCGCCCGCGTGGGCGAGAAGGCCGACCGGCTCCTCCTCGAACAGATCGACCGCCGTCGCAGAGAGAGCACCGCGGGCCGCACGGACATCCTCTCGATGTTCATCGACGCCCGCGACGAGAACGGAGAGCCCCTCTCAGACATCGACCTGCGCGACGAGCTCGTCACCCTCCTCGTCGCCGGCCACGAGACCACGGCCACCGGCCTCGCGTGGACGATGCACGAGGTCCTGAGCCACCCCGAGGTCTACGCGAAGCTCCGCGACGAGCTGAGCGCGGCCCAGCGCCAGGGCCCGCTCACCCCCGAGCGCGTCGACAAGCTCCCCTACGTCGAGGCCGTCATCCGTGAGGCCCTGCGGGTGCACCCCATCATCCCGCTCGTGGGGCGAATGCTCCAGCAGCCCATGCGCGTCGCGGGCTACGACCTCCCTGAAGGCGCCATCGTCGCGCCCTCGGTGTACCTCGTCCACCACAACCCCGCGGTGTACCCCGACCCCTACCGCTTCGACCCCGAGCGCTTCGTCGGGAAGAAGCCCGCGGCCTGGGAGTGGATCCCCTTCGGCGGAGGCGTGCGCCGCTGCATCGGGATGGCCTTCGCCCTCTACGAGATGAAGATGGTCCTCGCGACCCTGGTCTCGCGCACGTGGATGCACGCCGCGCCGGGCTACACCATCCGACCCGTGCGCCGCTCGATCACCCTCTCCCCCTCCGACGGGATGCCCGTCGTCCTCGACGCTCGCCTCCCCCGCGAGCGCCAGCGCGGCGCCCCTGCGCCGCGGGGTG
>JAEYZO010000517.1 GCA_023428035.1 Pseudomonadota bacterium
CGCCTCGGTCGCTGCCCCCTGGGGCATGACCCCGTCTCCGCGCGCCGCCACGCCCTTGAACCTCCGCGTCGCGCCCCCCACCGTGACCCAGCGCTACTGGGGTTGGACGGTCCTCGCCGACGCCGCGGGCATCACCCTCTTCACGCTCAACGTCGCGCTCCTCGACGACCCCGGTCAGCGCGTGGGCTTCGCCGCCCTCGCGGGCGCGCCGGTGGGCATCGCGCACCTCGCGCACGGGCGCCCCCTCGCGGCCTTCGCCGCCGCGGGCCTGCGCGCGCTCACCTTCTCGGGCGGCCTGGCCTTCATCGACGCGGCCACGAGCAGCGGGAGCATCGACGGCGCGGTGAACGGCGCGCTGCTCGGGGGACTGCTCATCGGCGTGGGCCTGGGCATGGGCATCGCGCTCGACGTGATCGCCCTGGCGCGCAGGGAGGTGCCTTCCCCCGGGTGGAGACGTCTCCCGCTGCTGCCGTCGGTGGCGGTGACCCCCGACGGCGCGCAGGCGGGCGTGGGCGGAGCGTTCTGATACCGACGAGTCGTCGGCCCGTTCGTGAACGCTCCGCGGGTTTACGTCCTCGCGATCTCCCGCGCCGTACGTAAGTACGACCTGGTCGCTCACTGCGGGCGCACTCCGCGGAGCATCTCACGCGCGAGCCGAGGGCGCATCGGTATGAGGGGCGGTCAGGTGAGGTTGACCACGCGCGTGTCGATGCGCGCGCGGTCGGCGACGCCGAGGCCGAGGGCGGCCGCGTGGTCGATGTAGCGCGGGGGCAGGCCGCGGCGCTCCAGCGAGGTCATGCGGTTCTGCGCGCGGAGCTGGTCGACGATGTCGCTGCCCACGCGGTCGAGGGCCACGGCGTCGGTGCTGGCGAAGACGGCCTCGTAGGCGACGCGGTGCTCGGGGCTGTCGCGGGGGCCGCCGTGGTAGACGGCCTTGAACGCGTCCATGACGTGCAGGCGCACGCGGGAGCGGATCGCGTCGTGGGCGAAGAGCTCGGCGATCTGCGGCGAGCAGAGGTGGCGGTGAAAGGCCTCGGGGTTCTTGATCGACCCGTGCGTGAGGTTCTTCAGCGCCCCCGTGAAGCCGCAGAGGGAGTGGTCCTTGATGAGCGGAACACCGATCACGGCGGTGGACTGCATCAGGGCCTCGGCGAACCACGTGCGACCCGAGGCGACGCGGGTCTCGGCCGAGAGGTGCACGCCGTTGTGGCAGGCCACCCGTACCCCCGCGGGGAGGCCCCGCTGGCTCACGCGCGTCGCGGTGAGGAACCCGTCCCACTGGTCGTAGACGGTGATGTTCTCCGCGGGCACGCCCGCGGCCATGACCCCGTGGACGATGGCCTCGACGGTCTCTTTGTTCGAGGCCATGTTCCGCAGCCCCAGGCCGTTGACCTTGATGGCCACGCGGTCGGCGGGGTGCACGAAGGCCCTCCACGCCTGGGCGAGGTCGCTCCGGCCCGAGAGCTCGATCACGGCCCGGTCGACCATCTGCTGCGCGGCCTCGGGCTGCGGGAAGAGCCCGCCCCGACGGAGCGAGCCGGGCTTGTTCACCCGCACCACGCGCCCCGGGATGGACATGGGCGTGAAGCCCGCGGGCGGGGTCGAGACGTAGTTCGTCGGCCCCTGCGAGGCGCCGCGTCGCTGGGCGACGGCGTCGCGGGTGGCGAGGGCGGCCGCTCCGGCGGCGACGGTACCGAGGAATGCGCGTCGTTCCATGGTGGGTGCTTCCTGCTGAGAGGCGCTGGAGGTGGGCGCCCGCACCCCTCGTGTACCGCCGTCGCCCGCGAGCGACAAGTAACGGCCCTCAGGGCTTCCGCTTCGTCGGGTCCTTCACCCTGGGCGGGCGGTTCTTCAGCAGGCCCTTGATGCGCCGGCGCATCCCGGCGTCGCCCCAGGCCACCGCGCCCGCCACCCGGAGCTGGTCGCAGCCCCGCGCGAGGAGAGTCCCCAGGCGGTCGCGCAGCTTCGCCTCGGGGCTCTGCCCCCTCGCCGCGCGCTCGGTCATGGCGTTGATGAGCCACGCGCCGTCGTCGGCCATCGCGCGGAGCGTCGCCTCATCGAAGGGGTGCCGCCCCTCCAGCGCATCGTGGAACTCCGCGAAGACCCCGGCGAGGGCCACGGCGTCGCGGGCCTTGTCCAAGGCCCCCTTGCCCGCGCGGATCCCCCGCACGCGCTCCCTGGGGACGATCCCCTCGCCCGCGCACACCTCGAGGAAGCTCAGGGTGCGCTCGCGCGGCCCGGCGATGGCGTCGAGCTTCGCGGCGATGAGCCCCTCGCTCGGCGTGGGCGCCGGGACCCTCGACGCGGCGTAGATCACCGCCAGCGAGAGCGTCGGCAGCTCCTGCAGGGCGACGATGTCCATCCCCGGGGCCCTCTCGGCGATCAGCCCGAGCTCGGGGATGACCGCCTGCACGGCGGCGCGCACGGCCTTGTGCGTCTCGACCGCCGAGACGTGGAACACCTGGACCTCGGCGTCGGGCAGCGCCTCGGCCGCGAGGCGAAAGTGCTCGCAGGCCGCCTGGGGGTCGTCGGTGATGAACGGGGAACGGGTGACGCTGGGCTTCTTCATGATGGAACCACTCCTTCTGCGTAGCGGGTCGGGAGACGGTCCCGTCGCTCGCGGGGGTGGTTATCGAGACACCGCGACGGACGTTTCTCGCGCCGCGTGTTTTTTCTCCCAAGCGCGCAGAAGTCCGTGACTTTTTAGTCGCCGGGCGCACGAAGCGTGGGGGGCGACGGAGGGTCTTCAGTCGCCGGGCGCACCGAGCGCGGGGGCGACGGAAGGTCTTCAGTCGTGGGCGCACCGAGCGTGGGGGCGACGGAAGGTCTTCAGTCGCTGGTGCAGATCGTCGCGCGGCGGGAAGCGGGAGATGCTCGTGAGTGCGACGACGTGGCGCTTCGGTCCCGCGGGCTTCAGCGCGCGAGACCGCCACCCCACGCCTCGCATTCACCAGCGCCACGGCACCTCGCCCGGGGCCACGACCGACGCGGGGTCGCAGCTCCGTAGGTGATCCCGGCCCCTTGGGTGCGCGTGGCGCGAGGGGAGGAGCACGCCCAGTGCGTGGCGGTGATTTTCCCTGCGTCCCTTCGCGAGGGTCGCCGTCTTCGTGCATGAAAGGACCACCGACCATGACCACCGACGCCGACCAGATCCGTTCACAGGTGCGCGAGCACTACGGCCAGATCGCCCGACAGACCGCCTCGTGCTGCGGCCCCGTGGGCTGCTGCGGGCCCAACCCCGACGCCTCGCTCGCCCTGGGCTACTCCGCCGACGACCTCGCCTCCGTGCCCGAGGGCGCCAACCTCGGCCTCGGCTGCGGGAACCCCCAGGCCATCGCCTCGCTTCGCCCGGGTGAGACCGTGCTCGACCTCGGGAGCGGCGCGGGCTTCGACTGCTTCCTCGCGGCGCGGCAGGTCGGAGACACCGGCCGAGTCATCGGCGTCGACATGACCTCGTCGATGATCGAGAAGGCCCGCGCCAACGCCGCCAGCGTGGGGGCGTCGCGGGTGGAGTTCCGCCTCGGCGAGATCGAGCACCTCCCCATCCCCGATGCGAGTGCCGATGTTCTGATCTCGAACTGCGTCATCAACCTCGCGCCCGACAAGCGCGCCGTCTATGCAGAGGCGCTGCGTGTTCTGCGCCCCGGAGGACGCATCGCGATCAGCGACGTCGTGGC
>JAEYZO010000456.1 GCA_023428035.1 Pseudomonadota bacterium
AGGCCCCGCTCCGCGCGCGCTATCAGTCCCCGCGCCGAGACGAGCGAGAGCGCGCCCGCGCGTGGATGGCCGCCCGCGGCCTCGACGAGCGCGACCTCTGCGCGCCGTGGCACCACCTCGCCCGCGAGCGCCGCGCCTCCGTGGTCGACGCCCTCGACCGGAGCGCGCCGTGAACCCCTGGGCCGAGTGCCGCTTCCTCACGTGCAGCCTCCTGCCCGTGGCCCGCGCCTGCGACTGCGAGTGCCCCTTCTGCTTCTCGCGCTCGTCGCTGAACGCCCTGCCCCGCGAGCGCTCGCCCTGGGAGCCGTCGGCCCTCCACGACCACCTCCTCTGGGCGCGCTCCCGCGGCGCGACCCGCGCGGTCATCACCGGCGGCGGCGAGCCCCTCCTCCGCCCCGAGCTCGCGCTCGCGTCGGCGCGCGCCGCGGCCCGGGTCTTCGGCGAGGTGGCCCTCTTCACCAACGGCTCGCGGCTCACCCGCGACCTCGCCCTCGCCCTCGCCGACGCGGGCCTGTCGCACCTGTGCTGGTCGCGCCACCACTGGGACGACGCGCGCAACCGCGCCGTGATGGGCCCCGCGGCACCCGACATCGACGTCGTGCTCCGCGCCGCCCTGGGGCTCCGCGTGCGCGCCACCTGCGTGATGCACCGCGGCGGCGTCGAGACCGCCGACGACGCCCGGGGGTACCTCTCCGCCCTCGGCGCCCGGGGCGTCTAGGAGTTCACCTTCAACCACACCTACGTCGCGCACGAGCGCTCGCTCTACCGCGACTCCGAGCACGACCGATGGTGCCGCGCGCGCCGCGTCGAGGGCGACCTCTTCGCCGGCGAGGGCGAGGTCGTGGCGGCGCTCCCCTGGGGGCCCGTCGTGCGCCGCATCGAGGGAGCCCAGGTATGTTTCTACCGAGAACCGACCCCCGAATGGGAGCTGACCCACGGCCTCTGCCGCTCGTCGAACCTGATGGCCGACGGGAGGGTCTACGCCTCCCTCGAAGACTCGCGGAGCCTCCTGTCTCGGCTCGGGCCCTCTCCGACGCGGTCGCTCCCGGTGACGTCGAGGGCCTGAGGGCGCTCCTCCCGGTGGGCTACCGCGCGGGCGCCAGGGCCTACCGCGCCGCCGTCGCCTCGCTCACCGAGGACGACCTCTCGGAGCACTACACCTCTGGCCTCGCGTGGTTCCACGAGGTCTTCGCGCCCTACCTCAAGCGCGCGCTCACCGCCCTCTCGGGCGGCGCGTGGGGCCTCTCCCGCCACCGCGCCTTCGCCGCCGGCAGCGACGTCGACCTCATGGCCCACGTCGTCGACGCCGTCACCGCCGACGGCCGCGTCTACGCTTACCCCGGCGACTGGTACGGCTTCGTCGTGGGCTCGTCGCGCCCCTCGCGGGTGAGCTTCGACGCCGACGCGCGCGGCCCGCTCCACTGCCTGTGCGTGCCCTCGGTGCGCGACGGCCACCTCGCCGACGAGATGGTCGACTTCGTCTCCCGCGGCGAGGCCGCGCTCCTCAACCTCAACCTCTTCCCCACGCTGCGCGCCGACCACCGCCGCTCCGCCGCGGAGAGGCTCGCGCCCGCCCTCGACCGCGCGCTCCTCTCGATCAGCTTCAGCCGAGGCTTCGGCCTCACGGCCTCGCAGCTCGGCGTGATGCTCGTGCCCGACGACCACCCGATGCTCGCCCGCCTCGAGGCCCAGTGGCGTTGGCTGACCTACTTCCACAACGCGATCGCGGCGAGGGCCTTCATGGCGGTCGACCTCGACGACCTCGCCCGCGTCGACGACCTGCGCCGCGCGTGGTGCGACCGCTGGCTCCGCGAGCGGGGGCTCCCCGTGGTCGAGGGCGGCAGCTACTACGTGCGCGCCTTCACCCCCGACGGCCCCGTGGCCGCGCACCTCGCGCCGTTGGTGAGGGACGGCGTCGCGCGGCTCTGCCTCAAGCCCCCGGCGGAGCCCTCAGAGGTTCGGGATCTGCCAGTCGACGGGTGACTTGCCGAGCTCGGCGAGCGCGTCGTTCACCTTCGAGAAGGGCTTGCTCCCGAGGAAGAGCTTCACCGACAAGGGAGAGGGGTGCGCGCCCTCGATCACCTTGTGGCGCTTGCGGTCGATGACCTTGCCCTTCTTCTTGGCGTAGTTGCCCCAGAGCACGAAGACCGCGGGGTCGTCGCGGTCGCTCACGGCCTTCACCGCGGCGTCGGTGAAGGTCTCCCAGCCCTTGTCCTTGTGGGAGTTGGGCTGGTGCGCGCGCACCGTGAGCACGGCGTTGAGGAGCAGCACCCCCTGCCTCGCCCAGGGCACGAGGTAGCCGTTGTTCGGCACCTTGCAGCCCAGGTCGGCCTTGAGCTCCTTGTACATGTTCACCAGCGACGGCGGCGTCGCGACGCCGGGCTTCACCGAGAAGCACATCCCGTGGGCCTGGCCGTTGTCGTGATACGGGTCCTGCCCGAGGATCACCACCTTCACGGACTCGTAGGGCGTCTCTCGAAAGGCCGAGAACACCTCGGCCTCGGGCGGGAACACCTCGGCCCCCGCGCGCTCGCCGTCGACGAACTCAGCGAGCGCCTTGAAGTAGGGCTTCTCGAACTCGCCGCCGAGCACGGCCTGCCAGTCCTCGGGGAGCTGCACGTCCATCCCTCACCACCTCCGTCGTCGGGGGCGCGAAGGTCGCGCGGCCCCGTCACCACCGTCAACCCGTCACGCCAGCGCCGCCGCGATGGCCTTCGCGAGCGCCGCGCCCTCTTCGCCGTCGAGCCGCTCCGACGGCCAGTCGACCCCGAGCCCGCGCTCCACGTCGGGCTTCGGGATGATGTGAAAGTGCACGTGGAACACGGCCTGGTGCGCCAGGGGCCCGTTGTTCTGCAAGACGTTGTAGGCCGCGCACCCGGTGACCTGCATCACGGCCCGGCACAGCCGCGGGAGCACCCGGCCGATCGCCGCCGCGCTCTCGTCGCTCAGCGCGTCGAGGGTCTCGGCGGGCTCCTTCGGGATCACCAGGGTGTGCCCGCGAGAGAGCGGCCCAACGTCAAGGAAGGCCAGCACCCGGTCGTCTTCGTACACCTTGTGACAAGGAACCTCGCCCCGGAGGATCCGCCCGAAGATCGTCTCTGCCATAGGTGGGGCGCGGAGCGTATGCCGAGCGCCGCGACGACGGAACCCTGGTCACAACACCCCCACTGTTCTGCGTGAATTTCCTCTGATTTTCTCTGTGGTAGGGGGTTGTCTCCGGGGGGTGCGGGCGGGGTAGAGTCGCGGCTGGCGGCGGCGTCTCCGACGACAACCCCGGAGGCGCTGGCGCAGCAGGAGGGCGCTGATGCTTTCGAGGTCGTCGGTTCTGGTCGCGATGTCCCTGGCCCTGGCGGTGGGGGCGGGCTGCTCGTCGGGCAACAACGTCAACTCTGGCGACGGGTTCCCCGACCCCAACGCAGAGGACACCGGCACCGGCGGGAGCCTCGACTCGGGCGCGGGTGACATCGACGCGAGCGTCGGGAGCGGCATCGACGGCGCGGTGCACCTGCCCGACGGCGCCGAGGTCCTCCCCGACGGCGCGATCCGCCTGCCCGACGGCGCGATCTGGGACCCCGACGGCTCCGCGGTGATCCTCCCTGACGGCGCGATCCGTCAGCCCGACGGCGCGATCACCCACCCCGACGGCGCGCTGGTGGTGCTGCCCGACGGCGCGATCCGGCTCCCTGACGGCGCGCTGGTGCACCCCGACGGCGCGCTGATCGACCCCGGAGACTTCGACGGCGGTGTGATCCCCGACTTCGACGGCGGAGGCTCTGACACCGGGCTCCCCGATTTCGACGCCGACCTCGGCGACGGCTCGGTCACCACGCCCGAGGGCGAGGTCTGCGGCAACGGCCTCGACGACAACGGCAACGGCCGCGTCGACGACGGGTGCTTCTGCGTCGCGGGCCGCACTCAGCTCTGCTTCGTGGGCAACCCCGCCCTCGCGGGCCGAGGGTCCTGCGTGTGGGGCCGGCAGAGCTGCGAGGGCGTGCAATCCGACGGCGAGTGGACCGCGTGCGTCGGCTCGGGCGCCGCGGGCATGGAGGTCTGCGACGGCCTCGACAACAACTGCGACGGCCGCATCGACGAGAACTGCCCCTGCCCTCCGGGCACGATGCGCCCCTGCTACTCGGGTCCGTCGGGCACCTCGGGGGTGGGCGCCTGCCGCGGCGGCACGCAGCTCTGCGCCCCCGACGGCCGCTGGGGCGCGTGCTCCGGCGAGGTCACCCCGGGCCCCGAGCGCTGCGACGGGATGGACCGCGACTGCGACGGCAACGCGATGAACGGCTGCGAGTGCGCGACCGGCGCGACGCGGTCTTGCTACTCGGGCCCGAGCGGCGCGGTCGGCGTGGGCATCTGCGCGGCGGGCACCCAGACCTGCGTGCCCCTCACCGCGGGCGGCAGCGCCTGGGGCGCCTGCGCGGGGGAGCGCTTCCCCAACGCGGAGCTCTGCACCAACGGCGTCGACGACGACTGCAACGGGATCATCGACTGCATGGACCAGCCGTGCATCGGCGACCCGGCGTGTCTCGCGCCGATGTGCCGCCGCGGCGTGGTCGAGCGGCTCCTCCCCGCGGTGGGCGAGATGGCGGTGATCGCCGACCGCTCGGGCAGCATGAGCGCCCGCACCTCCGACGGCTCGACCCGCTGGGGCGCGCTGCGCGTCGCGGTGAACACCGTGCTCCCGCGCGTCCAAGACAGCTTCGAGCTCGGCCTCGGGGTGTTCCCGAGCGCTGGCTCCTGCGACGTGCCCTCGGGCGGCCTCACCTACCCGATCTCGCCCGGCGGCGGCACCGCGATCGGGGGCTTCCTCGCGCTGGTCGGGCCCGACGGCGCGACGCCGACCTACCAGGCCCTCGGCGCCGCGGCCGACCACTTCCGCCGCTCGCCCAACCCGATGATGCGCCGGCGCTTCATCCTCCTCGCGACCGACGGCTCGCCCAACTGCGGCCACGACGTCGGCGACGTGGTGAACCGCATCCGGGACATTCGCTCGAGCCTCGGCATCGACACCTTCGTGCTGGGCATCCCCGGGCCTCGCGGGTCGCTCAACGAGATGGCCGTGGCCGGCGGGCGCGCGCGCTCGGGCGGCACGGCCTTCTACGAGGCCAACAACACCTCGCAGCTCTCCACGGCGATCCGCGCCATCGCGGGCGCCGCGTCGGACTGCACCTTCGACATCCCGAGCAGCATCACGCCGATCTCCGACCCGGCGTTGTTCCGCCTGACCTTCGACGCCGCGGTGGTGCCCCGCAGCGGCTCCAACGGGTGGGACTTCACCGACGGCACGATGACCCGCGTTCGACTCAACGGCGCGGCGTGCACGACCTTCCAGTCGGGCTCGGTCACCAACGTCGTCGCGCTCTACGCCTGCGCGTCGATGTGAGCTGAGGCCGTCGCCGCGGACGTCCCGGGGG
>JAEYZO010000607.1 GCA_023428035.1 Pseudomonadota bacterium
CCCCCGGGCTGCGCGACCGCGGGCACCCCGGCGGCGACCGCGAGCTCGAGCCCGTCGGCGAAGGGGAAGAACGCGTCCGACGCGAGCACCGCCCCCCGCGCGAGCTCTCCGGCCTTCTTCGCCGCGACCTCGACGGAGACGACCCGCGACATCTGCCCGGCGCCCACGCCCACCGTCCGAGGCCCGGCGCCGTCGCCGCGCGCCAGCACGATCGCGTTCGACTTGACGTGCTTGCAGACGCGCCACGCGAAGGCGAGCGCCGCGCGCTCCCCGTCGCTCGGGGCTCGCTTCGTGACCACCCTCGCCGACTCGACCTCCCCCGACGCGGTCACGTCGCGGTCCTGCCAGAGGAGCCCGCCCGAGACGTGCTTGAGCGTGCGGCCGCGGTGGTCGGGCGGTAGCCAGGGCCCGACGTCGATCAGCCGGAGGTTGCGCCGCGCGTGCAGGGCCTCGAGCGCCTCGGGCGAGAAGCCCGGCGCGGCGACGACCTCGATGAAGGTCTCTGCGAGGGCGCGCGCCGTGTCGAGGTCGACGGCGCGGTTGAGCGCGACGACCCCGCCGAAGGCGCTGAGAGCGTCGGCCTCCCGCGCGGCGCGGTACGCGGCCTCGAGGGAGCTCGCCGTCGCCACCCCGCAGGGGTTGGTGTGCTTCACCACCACGGCCGTCGGCTCGGCGAACTCCCGCGCGGCCTCGAGGGCGGCGTCGACGTCGACGAGGTTGTTGAACGACAGCTCCTTGCCGCCAGCGCCCACGCTCCTGGCGCGGCCGAGGGAGCCCTCGACCGCGTCGCGCTCGCGGTAGAAGGCGGCGGTCTGGTGGGGGTTCTCGCCGTAGCGGAGGGGATAGCAGCGCTCGTAGGCGAGGTGCAGCGCGCCGGGGTGCGGGTCGCGGCCCTCGTCCGTGACGCTCGACAGGTACTGCGCGATGGCGCCGTCGTAGGAGGCCGTGTGCGCGAAGGCCTTCGCGGCGAGCGCGACGCGCGTCGCGTGCCCGACGCGCCCGTCGGCCTCGACCTCGGACTGCACCCGCGGGTAGTCCGAGGGGTCGACCACCACCGTGACCCTGGCGTGGTTCTTCGCGGCGGCCCGCACCATGGCCGGGCCGCCGATGTCGATCTTCTCGACCAGCTCGTCGTGCGAGGCGCCCGGCCGCTGTAGGGTCTGCTCGAAGGGGTAGAGGTTCACCACCACGAGGTCGATCGGCGCGCCGCCGATGGACGCCAGCGCCTCGCGGTCCTCGTCGAGCTCCCGCATCAGGATCGCGCCGTGGATCCGCGGGTGCAGGGTCTTGACCCGCCCGTCCATGATCTCGGGCGAGCCCGTGTAGGCGCTCACGTCGGTGACGGGGATCCCCGCCTCGCGGATGACCTTGGCGGTGCCCCCGGTGGAGAGCACCTCGACGCCCTTCGCGGTCAGGGCGCGCAGGAATGGGATGAGGTCGCGCTTGTCCGAGACGGACACCAGCGCGCGGCGGATCGCGGTCATGACACCTCGTCGTGCGTTCAGGGGTGAACGGGGGCCGGAGTATAGCCCCCGCCCCTGCGGCGAGACGTCATTCCTGGGAGGGTGACCGCCGGCTACTCGACGTAATCCATCATCGAGGCCATCTCGCCCAGGGCCTTGAGCTTGGCCAGGCCGCGGGTCTCGAGCTGACGGATGCGCTCGCGGGTGAGGTTCATGATCTCGCCGACCTCCTCGAGGGTGATGCCCCCACGGTCGGCGATGTCCAACGCGCAGGTCTCGGGGAGCTCCCAGACCTCGAGGTCAGGGAAGTTCAGCTTGATCGAGCCCGTGCGGTCGTTGATGTCGAGAAAGAGGTGGTGCTTGCAGCTCACGAAGGGGCAGGGCCGCTCGGCCATCGGGCCGTGCATACAGTCGCCCCGGGTGCGCGGCCGGTCGTAGTCGGTCTCGGGGTAGAGCCGGCGGCCGAGCTCGAGCTCGCGCTTCGAGAGTCGCTTGATCGAGATGGTGCGCGCGCGCACGCGGTCCTTGCGTCGCCGCTCGCTGGCGGCGTCGTCGCTCAGGGGGCCGTCGGTGATTTCCATCACCTCGACCTCATCGCGGAGCGCCACGCTCGAACGCTCAACCCCGATCGGTCCCACAGTCGTCATCGTCCGTCCTCCGACACCGCTGTCTGGAAATGATTGACTATCGCTGGGGGGATTGACCTCAACGCGGCGGGCGGAGCCCTACCCTCAATCCCGGAGCCCGGGACTCTTCGTTGAAGACAATCGCTACCCCGCGGCCCGACGCGCGCCCCTGACGCGACGACGAGCCAGAACCCTACACTCGAATCGTTTGAGGCCAGACGCCGCCATTCACGACCGCGAAGGCCGCGCGCCAGACACAAAGATTGTGGAGAAGCCTTCGACCTCTCCGAAGAACGCTCCGCTACCCCGCTCGAAACCCGCGCCTCGTTCTCACCGCTCAGGAGCTCCGGGGACCACCTCGATCTCGACCGGCGCTCGCTTCATTCTCCGATGTGCCGCGGGAGGTCAAAAAAAGATCTCACCGCCTGCGGCACCCTCGCACCAACCCTTATCCCCGCCGCCGAGGTGCGCGGCAAGCGACAGGTCATCCGTTCACCTGGGGAGAACCCCTATACGCCCTCGGAGCTCCCCGGGGTTCCTGTTTGATTTCGCAAGCATCGGGCACCGGGCGCGCCCGGGGAGGCCGGGATCGCCCGGCGCGGCGCGCTCTCCAGAGCTCCAGCGCGCGCCAGGTTCCAACGAAACCCTCGGAACCACTATGAAAACCCCCGACGCGCAGGGCTCGCGCGGCCCGCGCGAATTATTCGCCCGAGAGAACCGCCTTGACCCCCTCCGACGAACCGTGACGTCCGGGTGTCAGGGGGGTCTGCGGCACCGCGGGCGCGCCGGGCAGGCGCCCTCGACGCGCGCCCAGCTCTGGGCGCAACCCACCGAATCCACGGCGATTACGTTGCCGAGCGAGGGCGCGGTTACGTCCTCCGCGGCGCCCCGCCGGTCGCCGGCCCAGAGCACCGCCACGCCCGCTGGGGGGCCCCCGACGAAGGTGGTGTCACGAATCACGTTTCGGGCTTCGATGCTCGCGAAGGTCACCATGGCGCGGTCAGGGTCCAGGGTCGCCCCCTCGGGCGCGCAGTGCGGCAGGAACTCCCCCGACGGCCGCCCAGCGCCCTCGATCCTCGCCCGCCAGATCCGAGACCGCGCGTCGGCGTGAGGCCCGAAGAGGATCCCGACCCACCGCGGGCCCTCCCCCTCCTCCGCCGCCACGAAGCTCACGGGGGCCCCGACGGTGCCCTCGGCGACGAGGGCCCCGGGCGCGCGCCAGCCCACCTCGAGCGCGGCGTCGTCCTCGAACGCGATCGTGGCCCCGGGCTCGAGGGTCAGCGTCGGCGAGCCCTCCCCCTCGACCACGAGCCGCCGCGACGCGGGCACGCGG
>JAEYZO010000614.1 GCA_023428035.1 Pseudomonadota bacterium
GGCGCGGGCGGCGTCGCCGTCGGGCGGCGCGCGGTGGCGCGGAGACGGCGCGCGCTTCGTGTCGGGCCTCGAGCCGGGGAGCGTGTGGGCCGCGGAGCTCCCCGACGGAGGCGTACGCGTGGGGGCCGCCTCCCCCGAGGGGTGGATGATCCTCCCGGGGGTGCCCGAGGGCGCCCCCCTGCGGAGGCTCGGCGCGCGCGCGGGTGCGTGTCGGTGAAAACCTTGACGGGCTCGCGAGGGCGCGGCCTATCGTGCCGCGGAGGAGGTCCGCGGTGAGCGAGGCGGCCGTGCCCACGGAGCAGGAGAGCATGTCCCTCGAGGCGATCCTCGAGCGGTTGAACCGGGTGGTGGAGTCTCTCGAGAAGGGAGACCTGGCCCTCGAAGACTCCCTGCGCGCCTTCGAGGAGGGCGTTCGCCTCGCCCGCGAGGGGCAGAGACGTCTCGACGCGGCGGAGCGGCGGGTGGAGCAGCTCCTCCAGGGTGACAACGGCGAGCTCAAGCTCGCGCCGGTCGAGAAGGCCTGAGCCCGTGCCGCGTTGAGACGTCGCCGAAGGGCCCCGCGACGCGCGCGTCGTGCGGGGCGAGCACCGCAAGAATCACCCGGGAAACCCGCTAGACGTCGCGAGATCGAGGGTGGTATGACCCGCGCCGCCAGACCGCGGCCCGCGGCGCAGAGCGCATCCCGCGGCGCGCAGTGAGCGCGTCGCCGAAGGTCGGAGGGAGACAGCAATCATGTTCAACGCTCGACGGTTGGCCCTGATCCTCGCGGCGCAGGCGTGCGCCTGGCCCGTGGTCGCGTGGGCGCAGCCCGCGCCGGCCGGCCAGACCGGCAACAACGCCAACGCCGCCGACGACGACGACGAGGACGAGGACGAGGAGGACGACTCCTCCGCGCGACCGTCCTCGCCTTCGAGCACGACGTCGACGTCGTCCTCGGCGACCGACGCCGAGGCGCCGAGCGCCGCCGAGCCGCCAGAGACCCCCGAGGCCCGCCGCACGCGCCTCCTGCCGCGCTACTCCGCCCTCGACGGCTCCACGGGCCTCCTGCACACCTCGTCGGCGCAGCTCGGCTCCGCGGGCTCCTTCCGCTTCGGCCTCATCGGCGAGTACTGGGGCGGCTCGGAGTTCCTCCGCCCCCTCGACCTGCCGGGCTCGACCTCCACCGGCGCCGACAGCGCCTCGCACGTCGGCGGCACCGTCACCCTCTCCTACGCGCCCCTCGACTTCCTCGAGATCTACGGCTCCGTCCGCGCGTACGCGAACAGCAACACCACCGAGCGCCCGACGCTCTTCCAGACCCTCGGCGACGGCACCCTCGGCGTGAAGGCCGGCCGCGCCCTCGCCCGCGGCTTCTACCTCGGCGGCGACATCGCCGTGTGGCTCCTCAACCGCTCGGGCGACATCGGCCTCCTGGGCGACTCCACCTCCGCGAACTTCCGGGTGCTCACCTCGCTCAACTTCCGCGAGCTCACCCGCCGCAACGTGCCCCTGCACCTGCACTTCAACGTCGGGTACTTCCTCGACAACAGCGCCGCGGTCGTCTCCGACGTCGAAGACCGCCGCCGCGCCGCGCAGCCCGGCTTCGACCCCGCGTCCTGCGCCTCGGGCGGCGCGCCCGACCCCCGCTGCTACCTCGAGGTCACCCGCGGCGAGCGCTTCGCCCTCGGCGTCAACCGTCAAGACCGGGTGAACATGAACCTCGGCCTCGAGGCCGAGCTGCCCTTCGTGCGCCCCTTCGTCGAGTGGCAGGTGGGCGTCCCCGTCAACCGCCAGGGCTACCAGTGCTACGACGCCGGCGGCCTCGCGGGCCCGGGCGGGGCCTCCGACGACGACGGCTGCCTCGCCAACGAGGGCTTCAGCGCGCTCCCCTCCCGGGTCACCCTCGGCGCGCGCGTCCTCCCTCCGGTGCGCGGCGTGTCGGCGCTCCTCGCCTTCGACATCGGCACCAGCGGCACCGGCACCTTCGTGCGCGAGCTCGCCCCCACGCTCCCGTGGAACTTCTACTTCGGCGCGGCCTTCGCCTACGACACGCACCCCGTCGAGCGCCGCGTCGAGGTGCCCGTCGAGCGCGTCGTCACCCGCGAGGTCGACCGCACCCCGCCGGGCGGTCGCGTCAACGGCCTCGTGCGCGACTCCGAGAGCCGCGCCCCCGTCCCCGGCGCGATCGTCACCTTCAGCGGCCACCCGAACCTCCCGATCCTCGCGTCGGGCCCCAACGGCCGCTTCCTCTCTGGGCACCTGACGCCCGGCGACTACACCGTGCAGATCACCGCGCCCGACTACAACGCGGGCGAGTGCCGCTTCACGATCCCGCAGCCCCCGGCCCCCACCACCGCGCCGGGCGCCGCCGAGCGCACGACCCACACAGCGCCCATGCAGGCCGACGTCGACGCCCAGTGCGACCTGCGCCCGATGCCCCGCCGCGGCGGCGTCGCCGTGCGCGTGGTCTCGTCGCAGGGCGGCGCCGCGGTGGCCAACGCCAACGTGGTGATCTCCCCCGCGCCGGGCTTCAACACCCCCGCGGGCCAGCAGGCGCCCACCGACCGCACCGTCAGCACCGACAGCGACGGCCGCGTGACCGTCGCCGACCTCCTCGCGGGCAACTACACCGTGCGCGTCGAGCCGAGCGACCGTCACATGGCCGCCGCCCCGCAGCCCGTCACGGTGCAGCCGCGGCAGAACGCGCAGGTCGACATCACCGCCCCGCGCCGCCCGGCGCGCGCCTCGGTGGCGATCCGCGGGAACCTCCTCGCGATCACCCGCCAGGTGCACTTCCAGACGAACAGCGCCGAGATCCTCCCCGACTCGAACACGCTGCTCGCCGAGATCGCCGACGTGCTCCAGCGGCACCCCGAGATCACCTCGGTCGACATCCAGGGCCACACCGACAACACCGGCACGCCCGCGGGCAACATGACCCTCTCGCAGAACCGCGCCGACTCGGTCCGCACCGCGCTCATCAACCTCGGCATCTCCGCCGACCGGCTCGTCGCGCACGGCCTCGGGCAGACCCGCCCGCTGCGCCCGAACCTCACCGCCGCGGGCCGCACCGCGAACCGCAGGGTGGAGTTCCACATCACCCGCACGCCCGCCGCGCGCTGATGCGCCCCGCGCGCTGCGCCCTGGGAGCCCTCGCTCTCCT
>JAEYZO010000650.1 GCA_023428035.1 Pseudomonadota bacterium
GTGTGGGGTCAAGCGCGGAAGAGCCGGCGCGAGGCCCGCGCGGCGAGCGGGCGAACCTCGTCGCGGAGGTCGGGGCTCGTGGCGAGCAGGACGGCGACCTCGAGGGAGGACAGCGCCGCGCCGGAGATCGTGAGGCCGACCCACGAGCGCGGGGCGGGGGCGAAGCGGTCCCAGAGGACGCCCAGGAGGGCGAGGGCGGCGCAGCGCAGCGCGATGGCTCCGTAGAAGCGAGCGGCGGCGCGGCCCTCGAGCTCGACGAGCCGTGCGTGGAGCGAGAGGAGCAGCCAGAGGTTCGCGGTGAGCCCCGCCGCGAGGGCGCCCAGCGCGACCCCGGCGAGGCCCGCGCCGAAGGCGAGCAGCGCGCCCACGAGGACGAGGCGGAGCACGGCCTCGGCGATGGTGGCGGTGGAGGTGCTGCGCACGTGCCCGGCGGCGAAGAGGGTGCTCGAGAGGTTGAGCTGGAGCGCCTGCCAGGTGACCGCCAGGCCGAGGAGCAGCGTGAGGGTCATGCCGCCGTAGAAGGCCCCACCCACCCAGAGGCGGACGAAGGCGCGGTTGAGCCCGATGAAGCCCCCGAGGCCCACCGCGGCGACGGCGCCGACGAGGGTGAAGAGACGTCGGGAGATCGCCGCGAGCTTGGCGTGGTCGCCCGCGCCGTGGAGGTGCGAAAGGGCGGGCCCGAAGGCGGCGCCGACGCGGGAGGTGACCTGCCCGATGAGGTCGACCCCGCGGCGGGTCAGCACCAGGACCGGGACGTGCGCGGTGCCCATCACCCGGGCGACGAGGAAGGCGTCGAGGTTCGAGATGAGCGAGCCGCCGACGCGGGCGAGCCAGGTGTAGGCCGAGAGGCCGGCGATGGCGCGGAGGTCTCCGCGGGTGAAGCGGGGCCGCAGCCGAACGCTCCGAGAGAGGACGTACGCGAGGAGCGCGGCGTTGGCGACGAGGAGCAGCGAGGCCCGCACGAGCAGGCCGAGGGCGATGGCGCGCACGCCGAGCCCGAGGTGGAGGAAGACCACCGTCGACGCGATCCCCGCGAGGGAGCACGAGACGTAGAGCAGCCCGGTGGTGAGCGGGAAGGCCATGAGGGCCATGAGGACGGCGGCGAGCGCGAGCGCCGAGAGGAGCACGCCCTCCCCGGCGGCGGCGATGGCGCAGGCCGACGCGATCTGCGACGCGAGGGGGCCGTCGACGCGCACGAGCGCGGGGATGAACGGAGAGGCCGCGACGCCCGCGACGCCGAGGGTCACGGCGACGCCGAGGTTGAGCGCGAGGCCCGTGCCGATCGCGCCCTCCATCCGCGCGCGGTCGCCGTCGCCGTAGGCGTGCGAGATCCGCTGCTGCACCACCGCCGAGAGGCCGGGGTCGAGGAAGGCCAGCCAGCCGATGACGTTGCCCGTCGCGAGCCAGGCCCCGTAGGCGCGAGGCTCGATGTGCAGGAGGTACAGCGGCACGAGCGCGAAGCCCTGGAGCACCATCACCGCGAGCGCGCCGTACTGGTTCAGCACGCCGATGAGCGAAGCCCGGCGTCGGCTGGGCGCGGCGCTCGGAGCGGTCACTCGGGGGAGGCCCCGCGGGTCCGCGGGTCGAGCCTGCGAGCGGCCGTGGCGGCGAGGTTCAGCCAGCGAGGCACGACGCGAGGTTCGGACTTGAGCAGCGCGAAGCGGAGCAGGGCGCCGGGGTCGCTCACGAGGGAGGGCCAGCGCGCGGGGAGCTCCCTGAGCGAGCGCCACCACTCGTCGACGTAGTCGGGCTCCACGTCGATGCGACCCGCTCTCCAGCCCCAGAGGAAGGCCAGGAGGCTCAGGTACGACTTGCGGTCGGCGTCCTCGGCGAGCTGCGGCGCGTGGCGCCGCACGAAGGGGTGCGTCCACATCTGGTGAGCGCGGCCGAAGTCCTCGGGGGAGATGCGGAGGGTGATGTACCCGTCGTCGCAGGTGGCGAGGGGCTCGGCGATCACGGTCACCCGCGGGGCGCTCGCGTCGTCGAGGATCGAGAGCGCGAGGGACACGTACGCGAACCCGCTCTCGAGCACCTGCGCCTCGATCAAGCGCACCGACGCGTCGGAGAGCTCCGCCCGGCGGTAGACGTACATCGAGATCTTCGGCATCTGGCACACGAAGCGCGCGCACGCGGAGGGCTCCGTGGTGGTGGTGACCGCGTCGGGCAGGTCGAAGGTCCGAACCCGCGACCCGGGGGGCTGCACGAACGAGAACAGCAGCACGTCAGGGTCCTCGGACTCGACCGCGGCGAGCACCTTCGCGACGGCGCCGTCGAAGGGCAGGTCGTCGTCGGCGAAGGTCCACAGGTGGCCCGCCTCGCAGGCCCGGTAGAGCGCCCAGACGTTGCCGTTGAAGCCGAGGTTCTCGGCCTGCCGGAGCGCCCGCACCCTGGCGCCCTCGCGACCGGCGAAGCGGGCGCACACGGCCGGGGTGTCGTCGGTCGACGCGTTGTCGCTCACGACGATGTCCACCCTGTCGGAGAGCCCGTCACGCTCGATCTGCGCGACGAAGGACTCCAGGGCGCGCGCCAGCTTCGGGGCGCGGTTGTACGTGGGTATCCCGATGGTCAGCCGAGGCGCGGCGCGTTGCATGTCGGTCTCAATGGTTTGTCGGTCTCGCTCTCGACCGTGGCGGCCCATGAAGCGACCTCAGGCGGCCCGAAGCAAGGGGGCGAGGCCCTCGTCGAGGCCCACCCGCGGGCGCCACCCGAGGAGCTGCCCCGCGAGCGTCACGTCCATCACCAGGTGGTGGGCCTCGTGGGGGCGGTAGCCGCGCGCCCCGAAGCGCAAGAGGCCGCGGTCGCGCCCGCCGAGGGCGGCGAGGCGCTCGGTGACCTGCCGCAGGGAGCGGCCCTCCCCGGTGCCCACGTTGACGACCCGCGCGCCATCGACGCTCCGCTCGGCGGCGTCGAGCACGGCCTCGGCGGCGTCGTCGACGTGCAGCCACTCGCGCACCTGCTCGCCCGGCGCCAGCTCGACGCGTGACCCGGCGGCGAGCGCGCGGGCGCAGCGCGGCAGGAGCTTCGCCGGGTCGTCGCCCTCCCCGTAGAGCGACGCGAGGCGCAGGTACCAGAGCCCGAACGAGGCGGCGCGGGCCCACGCGCGGGCGATGACGCCCCCCGCGGCCTTCGTCGCCCCGTAGGGGTCCGCGCTCTCGGTCGCGGCGTCTTCGGCGCAGCGCGGGGCCACGGCGGAGGGCCACGGGTCGTCGGGCAGGGCGCCGAAGCCGGTGTACTCCAGGCAGGTGCCCGTGATCACCGCGCGCCGCACGCCCGCGCCGCGCGCGAGCTGGAGCCAGCGGAGGGTGCGCGAGACGTTCACCTCCGCCGCCTGGTCCCAGTCCCGGTCGCGGCTCTGCACCCCTACGGCGGCGAGGTGCAGGAGCGCCTCGGCGCCCTCGAGGAGCCGCGGCGCGAGCCGCTCGTCGGAGAGCGAGCCGAGCACGGTGGTCACCCCATCGATCACGCGGCCTCCGCCCTCGGCGTGCACGAGGGCGCGCACCTCCCAGCCTCGCGCGAGGGCGCCGCGCGCGACCCGGCGGCCGAGGAAGCCCGTGGCGCCGGTCAGCGCGACGATCACGTCGCGGCGCCCCGCGCGAAGGCCCGCAGCTCCTTCGCCACGTACTCCCGAGCGGCCTCGGACAGCCCCGGGTAGACGCCCACCCACAGACCGCGGGTCATCACCAGGTCCGTGTTGTCGAGCGAGCCGCAGACGCGGTAGGGCGCAGGCAGCCCGCGCGCCGCGCAGTCCTCCGCGAGGCGGGTGAGGGCGGGCTGTCGCACGAGGTTCCCCGCGAACAGCATCCGCGTCTGGATGCGCCGCGACTCCAGGTGCCGCACCAGCGCGTCGCGGGAGAAGCGCGCCTCGGGTCGCACCGTGAGCATGAAGCCGAACCAGCTCGGGTCGGCGCCCTCGGTGGGCTCGGGGAGCACGAAGACGTCGTCGAGGTCGGCGAGGGCCTCTCTGAAGTAGCTCCAGTTCGCGCGCCGCGCGGCGCCGAAGCCCTCGAGCTTGTCGAGCTGCGCGTGGCCGACGGCGGCCTGCATGTCGGTGATCTTCAGGTTGTAGCCGAGGTGGCTGTACGTGTACTTGTGGTCGTAGCCGCAGGGGAGCTCGCCGAGCTGCCACTCGAAGCGCTTGCCGCAGGTGTTGTCGACGCCTGAAGCGCACCAGCAGTCGCGGCCCCAGTCGCGCAGGCTCTCCATCACCCGGAGCATCTCGTCGTCGCGGCAGAGCACCGCGCCGCCCTCGCCCATGGTCATGTGGTGCGGGGGGTAGAAGCTCAGCGTCGCGAGGTCGCCGAAGGTGCCGGTCTTGCGGCCCTTGTAGAGCGAGCCCGAGGCGTCGCAGTTGTCTTCGACGAGCCACAGCCCGTGGCGGTCGCAGAACGCGCGCACCGCGTCGAGGTCGAAGGGGTTGCCGAGGGTGTGGGCGATCATCACCGCGCGGGAGCGCGGCGAGAGGGCCGCTTCGAGGCGGCTCACGTCGATGTTGTAGGTGGGCAGCGAGATGTCGACGAAGACGGGCACGAGCCCGAGCTGCACCGAGGGCGCCACGGTGGTCGGAAAGCCCGCGGCCACGGTGATGACCTCGTCGCCGGGGCGCAGACGTCGCTCGCCCCAGTGGGTGCTGGTGAGCGAGGCCGTCGCGAGGAGGTTCGCGCTCGACCCGGAGTTCACCAGCCGGGCGTGAGGGAGCCCGTACCAGGCCGCGAGGTCGGACTCGAGCCGCCGGTGCCAGCGCCCCGCGGTGAGCCAGAACTCCAGCGAGCTGCCCACGAGGTTCACCATCTCGCGCTCGTCGTAGACCCGCCCCGCGTAGCGCACGGGGGTCTTGCCCGGGACGAAGGGCGCCTTTTCGGCCTTGGCGCGCAGGGCCGCGATGCGGCGCACGCGCTCCATGATCTCGGCGGTCAGGGCCTTCTCGATGATGTCGTCTTCAGTGGGCATGGTGCTCGCCCTCTGCGGGGCTCGAGAGGTAGGCGTCGATCTGCTGGAGGGTGAGGGCCATGAGCGCGTCGCGGCTCGCCCCGCGGGCGTGGGCTCGGTACCACTCCGCGGTGCGGGAGAGGGTCTCGCGCAGCCCCCAGCGCGGCCGCCAGCCGAGGCGCGCGGCGGCCTTCTCGACCGAGAGCCGGAGCATCCTCGCCTCGTGCGGGGCGCTCGGGTCGCCGCGGTCCTCCCACGAGCCCTCGCCCCAGGCGTCGAGCAGCGCGTCGACGACCTCGCGCACGGTGTGGGTCTCGGAGAGCGAGGGGCCGAAGTTCCACCCCTCGGCGAAGCGGGCGCCGTCTTCTCCAGCGAGCCGCGCGCCCAGGAGGAGGTAGCCCCCGAGGGGCTCGACCACGTGCTGCCAGGGCCTCACCGAGCGCGGGTTTCGCACGCCGAGGGGCTCTCCCTTCACGACGGCTCGCACCGCGTCGGGGACGATCCGGTCCGCCGCCCAGTCTCCGCCCCCGACGACGTTGCCCGCGCGGGCCGAGGCGAGCCTCACCGCGCCGTCGCTGAAGAAGCTCCGCCGGTAGCTCGCCACCACGAGCTCCGCCGCGCCCTTGCTCATCGAGTACACGTCGTGCCCGCCCATGGGCTCGTCTTCGCGGTACCCCCAGAGCGTCTCGCGGTTCTCGTAGCACTTGTCGCTGGTGACCACGACCACCGCGCAGGGCCGGCGCGCGAGCCTCGCGGCCTCGAGCACGTTCGCGGTGCCCACCACGTTCGTCTCGATGGTCTCGACGGGGCGCGCGTAGCTGAGCCTCACCAGCGGCTGCGCGGCGAGGTGAAAGACGTAGTCGGGCCGGGAGGCGTCGTAGGCCGCGCGCACCACGGAGAGGTCGCGCACGTCGCCGACGGCGTGGGCGCAGAGCCCGTCGAGGCCGAGCGCGTCGAACATCGAGGGCGTGGTGTCGGGGGCGAGCGCGAGGCCCGAGACCTCGGCGCCGAGGTGCCTCAGCCACGCGACCAGCCACGAGCCCTTGAAGCCGGTGTGGCCGGTCACCAGCGCGCGGCGGCCGGCGTAGGCGCGGCGGAGCTCGTCTGCCGTGGGGGCGGTCATGCGCCGTCGCGGCCCCAGGTCTTCCACGGGGCCTCGCCGCGGGACCACATGTCGTTGAGCATCTGGTACTCGCGGAAGGTGTCCATGGGCTGCCAGAAGCCCTGGTGCTCGTAGGCCATGAGCTCGCCGGCCTCGGCGAGGCCTCGCAGGGGCTCGCGCTCGAGGATGGTCACCGGGTCGGCGGCGATGTAGTCCCACGCGCGCTTCGCGTCGAAGACGAAGAAGCCCCCGTTGATGAAGCCCGAGGTGGCCTGGGGCTTCTCGTTGAACTGCCTCACCACGCTCCCCTCGGTCTCCATCTCGCCGAAGCGCCCGGGCGGGTGCACCGCGGTCACCGTCGCCACCTTGCCGTGCGACCGATGGAACGCGACGAGCGCGTCGACGTCGACGTCGGACACGCCGTCGCCGTAGGTGAGGAGGAAGAGCTCGTCGCCCTCGACGTACCTGCGCACCGCGGCGACGCGGCCGGAGGTCTGGGTGAGCTCGCCGGTCTCGGCGAGCGTGACGCGCCAGCCCTCCTCGTCGGTGCTGTGGCCGCCGAGGATGCGCGTGGTCGCGTCGCGCCCCAGCGACACCTCTACGTCCGAGGTCATCGCGCGGTAGTTCAAGAAGAACTCCTTGATGAGCCAGCCCTTGTAGCCGAGGCAGAGCACGAAGTCGGTGACGCCGTATCGCGCGTAGCCCTTCATGATGTGCCAGACGATGGGCTTGCCGCCGATCGGCAGCATGGGCTTGGGGAGCGACTCGTTCGCGTCGCGGATCCTGGTGCCCTGACCGCCGCAGAGGATCACTACTTTCATCGGAGTCTCGGGGCCTCGTGGCGCGCCGCGCGCCATCGCCGTGGTCGGAGTCACTGGGTGCGCGACGCGCGGGCCATATTCAACGGCGCGGAGTTGTACGGGCGCGCCGCGTCCGCGGGCAATCGCCCACCGGGGCCCCGCCGCGCTCCGCTCGCGCCCGCGCC
>JAEYZO010000653.1 GCA_023428035.1 Pseudomonadota bacterium
CGCGCGGGCGCGACTACGAGGACTGAGCGCTCCACTGCGGCGCGGGCCCTGGACGTCGAGGGCCCATCGGTGGTACCCCGTCGCCCGCTCGATGGGCATGGTCGACCTGCACTGCCACCCGCTCCCCGGCGTCGACGACGGGGTGCGGAGCGCCGACGAGGGCGTCGCGCTGCTCTCGGCGCTCGCGCGCGCTGGCTTCGAGCGTGTGGTCGCGACGCCCCACGTACGCAGCGGGTTGTGGGACAACCGGCTCGACACCCGCGCGGCCGCGCTCGACGCGCTCACGCCTGCCCTCGACGCCGCGCGCGACCAGGGCCTCGCGCTCCCCGAGCTCCTGCTCGCGGGGGAGCACCTCTTCGACGACGTGCTCCACGACCTGCTCGCGCGCGGTGAGGCGCTGACCTACCCCGGCGGCGGCGCGGCGCTGGTGGAGTTCCAGTACGACTTCGTGCCCGTGCGCGTCGAGGTGCAGCTCTGGCGCATGGCGCGCTCGGGCGTGCGCCCCGTGCTCGCGCACCCCGAGCGCTACGCGCCGCTGCAGTCAGAGCCGGGGCGCTACGAAGACATCCTGGGCGCGGGGGCGTGGGGCCTCCTCGACGTGATGTCGCTCACCGGGCAGTACGGCCGGCGGGCGCAGGCCGCGGCGGAGCGCAACCTCGACGCGGGGCTGTACTTCGCCGCGTGCACCGACGCGCACAAGCCCGACGACGTGCCCGAGGTCGCGCGCGCGATCGAGGCGCTGCGCGTCAGGGTGGGCGACGCGGGGGTGCGACGACTGTTCGACGAGGGGCCTCGTAGGGTGCTCGCCGCGGCGAGGCGCGAGGCCCCAGCGGCGTGACGACGACACCGGCCCGCGGCGGTCGGAGCGAGTGGAGGCAGAGAGAGTATGAGCAGCCTGATCGAGAAGCTTGGTCGCCGTGAGGGGCGCGTCGTGGTCATCGGCATCGGCTACGTGGGCCTGCCGCTGGTGGTGGAGTTCGCCAAGGCGGGCTTCCACGTCACGGGCTACGACAAGGACGAGCGCAAGGTCGAGTCGCTGAAGAAGGGCGTCTCGTACATCGAAGACATCCCGACGAAGGCGCTCGAGCCCCTGGTGGCCGCGGGCAGGCTCACCGCGTCTACGGACGAGTCGGTGATGGCCGAGGCCGACGCGATCATCGTGTGCGTGCCCACGCCGCTCAACAAGACCAAGGAGCCCGACATCTCGTACATCGTCAGCGCGACCGACGCGATCGCGCGGCACCTGCACGACGGCCTGGTGGTGGTGCTCGAGTCGACGACCTACCCGGGCACGACGCGCGAGCTCGTGGCGCCGCGGCTCGAGAACGCGGGCGCGAAGATCGGCGAGACGCTCTTCCTCGCGTTCAGCCCCGAGCGCGTCGACCCCTCGAACCAGAAGTGGCAGACGCACAACACCCCCAAGGTGCTCGGGGGGATGACCCCGCAGTGCCTCGAGGTGTCGAAGACGCTGTACTCCACGATCATCCAGAACGTGGTGCCGGTGTCGAGCACCGACGCCGCCGAGATGGTGAAGCTCCTCGAGAACACCTTCCGCGCGGTGAACATCGGCCTCGTCAACGAGGTCGCGGTGATGTGCAACAAGCTCGACCTCGACGTGTGGGAGGTCATCGACGCCGCGGCGAGCAAGCCCTTCGGCTTCATGCCCTTCTACCCGGGCCCGGGCCTCGGCGGGCACTGCATCCCGATCGACCCGCTGTACCTCTCGTGGAAGCTCCGCGCGCTGAAGTACAACGCGCAGTTCATCGAGCTGGCCGACACCGTGAACTCGGGGATGCCGGGCTACGTGGTCACCCGCGTCACCGACCTGCTCAACGACCAGGGCAAGTCGGTGAAGAACGCCAAGGTGCTGGTGGTGGGCGTGGCCTACAAGCGCGACGTGAGCGACATGAGGGAGTCGCCCGCGATCGACGTGATCGAGCTGCTGCACCAGAAGGGCGCGCACGTCGAGTACGTCGACCCGTGGGTGCCCGTGTTCCGCGAGGGCGAGGTCGACCTCCAGAGCCAGCCGAAGGACGTCGACGGCTCGAAGTACGACATCGCGGTGATCGTCACCGACCACACCGACTTCGACTACGCGCGGCTCATCTCGCAGGTGCCCGTGACCCTCGACACCCGCGCGGTCACGCGGCGGATCAAGGACCTCCCCAAGGGCAAGGTCGTCAGGCTCTGACACCCCCGACGGCGGCGCGGGCCGTGCTCTCTCCCCCAGCATGGCCTCGCCCGCTGTGTCTCCCCGTGCCAGGAACTCCCCCGCCGTGACCTCCCCGCCCGTGTCGGGCCCAAGCACCGCCGCGACGAGCCACCGCCCGTGGCTGAGCCGCCTCCTGCTCTCGCTCCTCGTGGCCGGGGCCTTCTACTTCTTCATGCGCCGCGGGGGGCTCCCCCTCGTGCCGCCGCGCAGCGCCTTCGCGCACGTCCGCTGGTGGACGGTCGGGGCCTACTTCGCCTCGCTCCTCGTCGTGCACTGGTTCCGCGCGTGGCGGTGGGACTACCTCCTGCGCCCCGTCGCGCGGGTTCCCACCTCGCGGATCATCTCCATCGCGTGGGTGGGCTTCTTCGCCATCATGATGCTCCCCCTCCGCATGGGGGAGGTCGTGCGCCCCGCCCTCCTCCGCCGCGACGGCCGGGTCTCGGGATCCGCGGCCATGGGCACCATCGCGGCGGAGCGCGTGCTCGACGGCTTCTTCGTCGCGGTGCTCCTCGCCGTGACCCTGCTCTTCGTCCCGCGCCTCCCGCTGGAGGGCGTGGTCTTCGCGGGCTTCCCCGTGCGCGACGTGGTGCGCCTCGGCTACCTCACGGTCTTCGTCTTCGGCTCGGCGCTGGTGGTGCTCGGGGTCTTCCTCGCGTCGCGTCGCTTCGCCGAGCGCGCGACCCTCGCGGTGGTGGGCCTCGCCTCGAAGCGCCTCGCGCAGCGCCTCTCGCGCATGGTGGGAGACCTCGCCGACGGCCTGCGCTCGCTCCCAGACCCGAAGCTCATGGGGCCCTTCCTCCTCCAGACCGCGGTGTACTGGGGCGTGAACGCCCTCGGGATGTGGCTCCTCGGCTGGGGCTGCGGGCTCGACATGGGCCCCGCCCAGGGCTTCGCCGTGATGGGCGTGCTCGCGATGGGGATCCTCCTGCCCGCGGGCCCGGGGCTCTTCGGGCCCTTTCAGTACTCGATCTTCCTCGCGCTGAGGATGTACTTCCCCGACAGCGAGGTGCTCTCTCAGGGCGCCGCGTACGTGTTCCTCATGTACGTGTGCCAGTTCGTGTTCACCACCCTCACGGGCCTCGGCGCGCTGTGGTTCGGGCACATCGACCCGAGGGAGGCCCTCGACGAGAAGGTGAGCCCCGCAGTGAATTTGCCCTCGCGCTGAGGGATCACCTATGGGCCGTGGGATGCGTTCACGGTCGTCGGTGTTGTTCGCTGCGGTCTGCGCGATGGGGCTGTCGGCCGCGAGCGGGGCGAGCGCCCGCACCGTGCGGGAGGAACCCTACCCCGCCGAGGTCACCTGGAACGCCGCGGTGCGCCTCGTGCGCGTCGACTTCGGGCTCACCATCACCGAGCGCGACCAGGACCTCGGGTACTTCACCTTCCAGTGGCGCGAGGGCAACCGCAGCGTGCCAGGGAGCGTCGAGCTGGTGCGCGCCGAGGTCGACGGGCGGCAAGGCACGCGGGTCATCGTGCAGATCCCGCAGATGCCCACCTACGTCGAGTCGATGATGCTCTCGCGCCTGGGGCGAAAGCTCCGGCAGGAGTTCGGCGAGCCCCCCGCCGCCCGTCCGCGACAGCCCGAGACGCCGCCGACGAACAACGAGCGCCAGGGCGAGCAGAACCCCTCGCAGCGCGCGCCGACGCCCACGCCCCCCGCGAACGCCAACCCCGAGCGCCCGCCCGCCGACCCCGATCCTCCGCGGCGGGAGCAGAGCGTGAGCCCCGTGGGGAGCCTCTACGACAACCGCGCGCGGCGCTCGCCCGACGCGACCGAGTAGCTCACCGCCCCCCGCACGCCCGGCGCGCTTCGTCTCCCCCCGCGCGACCGCGCATCAGCGCGCAGCCCCGGAGCACCGTCGCCGTGAGCGAGCCAGGGAACACCCGCGCGGTCCCGTCGTCGCAGCCCGACGCCGCGCGCTCGCCGTCGCTCGACCACGCCACCGCGCGCACCGGAGAGCCCCCGCCGTAGGTCGCGAGCGCGTCGCCCGTGTTCGCGAGGAACACCCGCGTCGTGCCGTCGGCCCCGCCCGTCAACACCCGCGACCCGTCGGACGAGAAGCGGGCGTCGTACACGGGCCCGCGGTGGCCCACGCAGGTCGAGATCAACCGGGCGCTCCCCGCGTTCCACACGCGCGCGACGCCGTCGTCGCCCGCGGTCACGACCCGAGACACGTCGGCGGAGTACCTCGCCGCGCGGATCGGCCGCGCCGGACCCTCCCCGCGGAGCGCCACCGCCGAGCGGCCCGTCGCGGCGTCGACGAGGTGCGCGAGGCCGTCTTCGCCCGCCGTGAGGAGCTGCCGACCCGAGCGCTCGAAGGCCACCGCGGTCATCCCCGTCGGGTTCATCGTGAGCTCGGTCACGGCGCGACCGTTCGAGAGGTCCCACACGCGCCCGCCGCCCTGGCGGTGGCCCGTCGCGAGGCGCGAACCGTCAGGGGAGAACGCGAGCGAGATCACCCCGCGGCCCGACGACTGGAGGGTGTGCACCGCCGCTCCCGTGCGCGCGTCCCACACCCGCGCGGAGCCGTCGTCGCTGCCCGTCGCGAGGCGCGACCCGTCGGGGGAGAAGGCCACGCAGCGCACCCACCCGATGTGCCCGCGCAGCGAACGGACGAAGCTCCCGCTCGCGTCCCAGAGCCGCGCCTGCTGGTCGGCGCTCGCCGTCGCCACGCGCCGGCCGTCGGGCGAGAGGTCCACCGCGAGCACGCGGTCTTCGTGGCCCTCCAGCGTCGCGCGCCGGGCCCCGGTGGTCGCGTCCCAGAGCAC
>JAEYZO010000826.1 GCA_023428035.1 Pseudomonadota bacterium
GTGAGGGCCCGAGCCCAGCATCGCGAGGCGCACGGTGCGCTCGGGCTCGGCGCGGAGCACCGCGAGGCGGCGTGGCATCCGCGGGGGCTCAGGCTCCGGCGGCGACGCGCTGAGGTCGGGCCGCGGAGGCGTGACCAGCGCGGGGTGCACGCCGTCGAAGCGCGTCGGGGTCATGTTCTCGGAGATGAACGCGACCTCGTCGGGGGTGAGCGGCGCGCCGGGCACGGGGCGCAGCTCGTCGAAGCCGTAGCGGGCGGCGTAGGGCTTCCAGAGGCCCACGCAGAGGGCGTTGAAGCGGCACGAGGCGCACGCGGGGCCGCGGGTCTTCTGGGGCTCGTCGTCGGCGAGGGCCTGCGGCGAGGTCTTCACGAAGTCGCTCCACGCCGTGAACTCCCCGAGGAAGCACGGCGGGATGCCCTGCCGCGAGCCCACCACGAAGGGGCTCCCGCGCGACTCGAGGAGGGTCATCGCCTTGTGCAGGTAGGGCATCACCTCGGAGATCCGCGGCACGAGCGCGGCGTTCTCCAGGGCCTTGAACTGCGGCGTGACGAAGGCGAAGGAGATCCCGACGCGTCCCTTCCACGTGCCGCTCACGAAGTCGGCGAAGCGCGGGAGGTAGGGGTGGTTCACCGACGTGATGACGTGGTTCACGTCGACGCACACGCCCGCGTCGAGCATGCAGTGGATCGCGCGCACCGAGCGCTCCCAGTCGCCGACCTTCGAGGTGGCGCGGCGCGAGAGCACCTCGTCGTGGGCGTGCAGCGAGACGAAGGCCTTCTTCAACCCCGCCTCGGCGAGGGGCCTCACCTTCTCGGGGCTGTCGATGAGCGCGCCGTTGGTGACGAGCTCCACGTCGCGGATGCCCAGCCGAGACGCGACGCGGATGTAGTGGACGAGGTCCTTCGAGAGCGTGGGCTCTCCGCCCGAGAAGGAGATGTACTGCACCCCCGCGCGGGCCATGCGCGAGATCTGCCGGAACATCTCGTCGGGGCGACGGTAGACGTTCTCGGTCGTCTCGTTGGCGCTGCAGAAGGGGCAGTCCTGGTTGCAGTGCACCGTGGGGCGCAGCACGCGGTTGATGGCCTTGGAGGCCGCCTCGCGGTGGCCGTCGTTCCACTCGCGGCGGGGCGTGGTGCGCTGCTCGAAGAGGGCGCGGGGCTTCGCGGTGAAGGGCGAGAGGCCCTCTCCGTCGGGGTGCGCGGCGGCGTAGGCGGCGTTGGGGCCGAGGCAGTGGGCCTTCACCGCGCAGCCCTCGCAGGGCGGGGCGTGGGCGAAGCCGTCGCGGGCCCGCGCGGGGCGCCTCGGGTCGAAGCGGTAGCGCCGCTGGTGGGCCTCGTCGTGGCCGAGCGCGCACAGGGGCACCGCGTCGAACTCGTGGAAGGCCGTGGCCACGCCCAACGCGTCGCAGGCGGCGAGGGCGCGGGAGAGCCCGTCGCGCGCGGAGCCCCAGGCGGGGGGCGCGAGCACCGCGGGCTGCGGGGCCATGGGGAGGTAGAAGCACGCCGACGCGACGCGGGGCACGGCGCGGGCGGCGAGGCGCACGACGGCCTCGGGGTCTTGAAGGCGCGCGGGGAGGATCGGGGTCTCGACCGCGACGCTCATCCCCGCGGTGGCGAGCGAGCGCATGGCGCGCAGGGCGGTGACCATCGCGCCCTCGCGGCCCGCGACGCGGTCGTGCACTGTGGGCGACTGCGAGAAGAGGGGCACGATCACCCCGCGCACGCCGCGGTCGTAGAGCTTCAGGGCCTCGTCGGGGTCGGCGAAGCGCTGGCCCGAGGTGCGGACCCAGACCTCTCCCCAGGCGGCCTCCATCGCGCGCTCGAGGGTGCGGTGGAACGCGGGCGAGGCGGCGGCCTCGCCGCGGAAGACGAGCCGGTCGCCCCCCTGGCGCACCGCGTGGGGGACGCCCTGGGCGTCACTGGGCGACGGGGCCTCGTGGCAGTCGCAGACGGTGCACCGCAGGTCGCAGCGGCCCCCGAGATGGACGTGTGTGAGCGCAGGCACCGGGGTGAGTGCGCGAGGGTATAACGCCCGCCCCCGCGAAGCGTCACCCTACACCCCGAAGGGGAACAGCCACCCGAGGCCCGGAGAGCGCCGTCGCAGCCGCCGCAGCGGGCGGCCTCCCGCGAAGGCCTCGACGCCGTCGCCGTTCACCCGCACCCCGTCGGCGCCGTCGAAGAAGCCGCCTACGGCCTCCTCGAAGCGCGCGCTCACCGCGGCGGCCTCGGGGTCGTCGCGGGTCGCCGCGAGGCCGCCCACCACCGACGTGAAGCGCAAGAGGTCTCCGTCGGGGCGCGCGCCGTCGAAGGCCACCAGGCGCGCGTGGTCGACGTAGAGCACCGGCCGCGCGAGGCGAGCCCGCAGGGCCGCGGCGTCGGCGGGGCGGTCGCTCGCGAAGACGTCGAGCACGGCCTCGGCCGCGGTCACCGAGCGCGCGCAGCCGTACCCGCAGGGGAACCACGGCAGCACGTGCGCGAAGAGGTTGTTGAGCGTGGGGGCGAAGCGCTGCCGCGCGCGGAGCGTCCCTTCGCGGGAGGCGTAGCGCAGCGCGGAGTTGTTCGAGCGGTCGTCGAGGGCCGCGAAGGCCGCCACGCAGCACGGGGGGTAGCCCAGGAGCGCCCCCATCTCGTCGAGGCGCGCGCTCGGCCCTCGGGGGTCGCGGTAGATCTCTCGGGCGCGCTCGGCGTCGGCGGGGTCGCGGGCGAAGAAGAGGTCGACGTGGGTGCCCTCGCCCTCGGGGGCGTTCTCGCGACGGCGCACGTCGGTGACGGTGTCGTGCGCGAGCACGTAGTCGACGCGGGCCACGGCGCGGTCGGCGAAGCGCTCCGTCCACCGCGGGGCCTCGTCGCGCGGGACCGTGAGGTAGAGGGCGGGCTTGATCCCGCGCTCGAAGGCGAGCACCTCCAAGCGCGGCACGTCGACCTTCAGCGGGTCGGGCGCGAGCGCGAGGGGGGCGATGTCTCCGTCGGGCTCCAGCCCCGCGGCGCGCAGCGCGGAGGCGGGGTCGGTGGCCTCACGCGCGAGGGAGGCCACC
>JAEYZO010000870.1 GCA_023428035.1 Pseudomonadota bacterium
ACCCTACGCCGACCGACGCGCCCCCCGACGCGCCCCCCGCGATGGCGCGCACGCTCCCCACCAACGGCTCCGCGGTCGCGGTGAGCGCCGACGACGCCATCGCCGTCGCGGCGAACCGCACCGCGCACACCATCAGCGTGTTCTCGCTGAGCCTCACGGCCGCGACGCCCACGGCGGTGCGCACCGCGTCGCTCCCGCTCACGGGAGAGGCCGAGCCCTGGGCCGTGGTGATCGGCAACGACGGCAACACCGCCTACGTGATCCTGCGGCGGACGCAGCTCGTGGTGCGGGTGAGCAACCTCCGCACGACGCCCACCATCAACGGCATGGCCGCGACGGGCTCGGAGCCCACGGGCCTCGCGATCTCTCCCACGGGGGCGCGGCTCTACGTCTCCAACTGGTCCGACGGAACGGTCACCGAGGTGAACACCGCCGACATGACCGTCGCGCGCACCGTCGACCTCAACCCCGCCCTCGTGGCCACGGGCTCCCTCGGCGCGGTCACCGCCCGCCGCGGCCTCGCGCACCCGCGCGCCGTGGTCGTCACCAACGACGGCGACGGCGACGACGGCGACGAGACCGTGTACGTCACCGAGTTCTTCTCGCAGCAGCGCACCGCGGGGGTGCCCGGCGACGACTCGGCCTTCGACCTCGGCCGCCAGGGCGTGATCTACCGCGTCGCCGCGGGCACGGGCATGGTGGGCGCGCCCATCACCCTCGGCCCGGTGAACGACGCGGGCTTCGCGCCGGCGATGGGCGCGGCGAACGCGGGGTGCTTCCCGAACCAGCTCTACGCCGCGGCGATCCGCGGGTCGCGGCTCTACGTCACCAGCGTGTGCGAGTCGCCGCGGGGCCCGGTGAACTTCAGGGCCAACCTCTACGCCGCGCTCTTCGTGGTCGACACCGCCACCAACGCCGAGGTGCCCGCGCAGCGCGTGGTGCTCAACCAGCGCTTCCAGGCCCTCTACGACGCCGTCACCCCGCCGCTGCCCGACAACGCCCAGCGCCGGATGCCGCTGATCCCCAACGACATCGCGTTCACGCCCACGGCGGCCGTCGCGTACGTGTCGTCCTACGGCTCCGACGCGGTGTTCCGCGTGCGCTTCAACGACGACGGCTCGCTCGCCGAGGTGGGCGCCTCGACCGCGCGCTTCATCGACCTCGGCGGAGCCTCGACCGCCGGGCGCCTCCCCGTGGGCGTCGCCACCGCGCGCGGGCAGCAGCGCCTGCTCTCGATCAACGAGAACACCCGCAACCTCTCGGTGGTCGACCTCAACACCCAGGCGGTGACCTCGGCCGTCGCCTCGGCCGACCCGCCCGCCGCGGGCACGGCCAACGACATCAACGTCGGCCGGAGGTTCTTCGTCACGGGCAACGGCCGCTGGTCCTTCGCGGGGCAGGGCTGGGGCTCCTGCGAGGGCTGCCACCCCGACGGGCTCACCGACAACGTCACCTGGTTCTTCGCCGCCGGGCCGCGGCAGACGACCTCCCTCGACGGCTCCTACGACCGCGCGGGGATGAACCAGCGGATCTTCAACTGGACCGGCATCCTCGACGAGGTGCACGACTTCGAGGCCAACACCCGCGGCGTCTCGGGGGGCGTCGGGGCCATCGTGCACCGCAACAACGACGGCGCGACCCCGCCCGTGGTGGGCAACGCCGACCGGATCATCTTCGACGGCACGGCCCCCACCGCGCCGCAGGTGGCGACCCCGACGCCCAACGCAGGGCTCAGCGGCTCGACGCGGCAGCTCATGCCCGACGGGTCGGTGACGCCCCGCTCGACCCTGCGCGACTGGGCCGAGATCGACGCCTACGTGCGCACCGTGCGGCCGCCCCGCGCGGCGACCGGGCTCGACGCCGCCGACGTCACCGCGGGCCGGATGCTCTTCGAGTCCCGCAACTGCGGCGCCTGCCACGGCTCGCGCCCGGGCTCGAACCTCTGGACCATCTCCCGCCGCTTCTACGAGCCCGGCGAGGCGAACAACAACCCCATGACGGGGCGGCTCCGGACGGCGACCTACACGGGCTTCACCGGGGCCTTCGCGGCGCTCAACCCGCCGTCGGCGGGGGGCATGGCGAGCTTCCGCATCAGCGCCGCCGCCGCGATGGCCGCCGACAGCGGCGACCAGATCAACTGCGCGCTGCGCGCGGTGGGAACCTACCCCGCCACCGTCGACGCGACGCAGACCGGGGTGTCTCCGGCGGGGGTGCGCGTGCGCGAGGTGCGCGCGAACATGACCGCGGTGGCCCAGGGCCGCACGGGCTTCAACGTGCCCTCCCTCGTGGGCATGGTCTCGGGCGCGCCGTACTTCCACGCGGGCAACGCGCGCACGCTGGAGGAGGCGCTCAGCGACACCTTCCGCGCGCACCACCAGGCCTACGCGGCGAACTTCCTCGACGCGACCGACACGATGCGCGCGACGCAGGTGCGGCAGCTCGTGGCCTTCCTGCTCTCGATCGACGACGACACCATGCCCGTCGCGATCCCCGCGACCGCGGGCGGGTCGAACCCCGACCTCTGCGTGTTGCCTCCGTAGGCAGAGCCCTCCCTGCGACGCGCCGAGGGGAAGTCACTC
>JAEYZO010000424.1 GCA_023428035.1 Pseudomonadota bacterium
TCTCCGCGATGGCGCGCTCCCTATGGCCGCAGGCTCCGACTCCGGGGCCGTTCCCAACACGAGCGGCGGCGGCGGCGACCCCGGCGACGGCGGCGGCGGCGGCACGCCCGGGGGCGACGGAGAGGGCCCCCCGCTGCCACTCTTCTCGCGTCATGACGTCGCCGGAACGCCTCATCCACGACAACTGGGATTGAGACCTGCTGTCCGATCGCGCCGCACGAGGCCGAGCTCTGCGGCCGGAACGCCTCATCCACGACAACTGGGATTGAGACGGTTGTTGTTACCGGAGTCGGGGCTGTCCCCGAACTCCGCCGGAACGCCTCATCCACGACAACTGGGGTTGAGACGCTTCAGACCTTCACTAGCGAGGAGGAGCGGAGTTGAACGGTTCGGAGCATGAGGAGCGGCGGCAGGCCGACGTGTCCACGCAGCGATCCGTCGGCGAGGTCCACGGCGTTCACCCACGTCCAACTCTCACCTCTCTTCTGGAAGAACGACGACGGGAGCGTGCTCGTCTTCTCCCCGGCGACCGAGTGGTTGGCGCGTTTACCACGCGCGGAGAGCCAGAACCCCTGAAGGTTTCCGTGTATGAACGCTCGGGCATGCTCGATCAGGTCGTCGTCACTGGGCTCGCCGGACGGCGGCGACGCGACGGAGACACCGTGGGCGTCGAAGCGGCCGACGAGGTCGCGCACCACCTTGAGCAGCGGGGGTACATCATCGTGCGTAGACGGTTCGGCGTGACGCGCCAGCTCAAGCAGCGTCAGCAGTTGCTGCCGCGGTCGCCACCACGGTGCCTCCCTGGCCACCTGCTCCAACGTTCTGACGGTCTCGGCTTCACTTTTGTGGAGTAACGCAAGGAACCACGCCCCGGCGTAGATCTTCGTGAGCGCGTCGCGCCGTTCGAAGGCGCTCGACGGCGCCGCTGATTGTTCGAGAGCGTGAACGAGATCGATCGGGAGCTGAGGACGCGGCGAACTCGCCGCGAAAGCATCCTTGAGGCCGTTGCACACCAGGGTGATCGTCGTTCGCTCGAAGGGTTCATCCTCCTTCAGTGTGTAGTTGCCCTCGCTCTCGTGAGGGTGCCGCGCCTTGAACTCGTCAAAAAAGAACTCGGTCTCTTCGAACAAGTCCACCCGTTCTCCAGCCGACCGACGTGCCTCGTGCTCTTCGCGTAGCGCAGCCTGCATTCGGTCGTGCTCGATGCGTGCGTTCTCGCGTGCGAGGTCATACTCGTCGCGCTGTCGTTCCCACTCCGCGACGTCGTCGTCGTAGCGTTGGCGAAGTTCTGCATCGATCAGCTCCCGAACGCCGAACACCTCCACAGGCCGGTCGCGCATGAACGTTCGAGCGTGTCGAAGGTCGCATAACACCGCCTCGTCCGTCGCCGCCTCGATCGGCAAGTCACCATCCAACACGGCGGCGAGGCCTCGCACGGCCCCCGCGACGTCGTCGAGCCGCCTGGAGATGTTGCGCACCTCCTGCTCGCCGACGTCGTGGTTCGGGTGCGACTGGTCGTCAGACACACTCGGGACTGCCTGTGCTTCGTCCTCGACGCGATCCAGCGGGAGGAGCTGAGACAGAGCGGCCACGACCGCAGCGGCGTTAGAGCCATCGCGAGGCGTCCCCAACGCGAAGGTAAGCACGCGAAGGTCGTCGAGCTTCTGGTGAACGAGGATCCACTCCGCCTTGACGCTCACGTTGGCGTTGGAGCGCGCGAGGCGCAGGAGGAGGTCGAACACGTTCGAGAAGACGGTCGCGGTCCGCGCCAAGGAGCGAGGCGCAGCGACGTACGTCGGCAGGGGAACGTAGGCCTCCGCCGCGTCGACGGTCACGACCATCGCGCAGGCTTCACCGACCGCGACCCGCTCCTCGAGCGAGGCGAGCGCCAGCACCGAGCAGAGCGGCACCCCCTCAGCCTCCAGCGCGACCCTTGCCTCTCGATACTCCTCGACACGCTCATCGCCTCGCATGAACACGGCCCACCCCCGCCGCGCGATGAACGGAGGCGGGGGGTCGACCTCGAAGACCTCCGCGCCGAGGCCCTCCAGCGCGCCGAGCGCGAACCCCCCGCCGGGGAGGAACACCCCGAGACGGTTCTGAGCCGTGTCACCCTTCAGGCGCATCAGCGCGTGGAGCACCTCGGCGGCGTCGCGGGGCCGCCCCACCGCGTCGGGACGGGTGCACGCGTCGAAGAGCGGCACCCACCGCGACCACTCCCGCGGCACTTGCGTGAACAGCTCCTCACGCGACTGCTCGGGGCCGACGGCCTCGTGCGTCAAGAGCGCCAGCGCCAACCACCCCAGCGCGTGCACGTCGATACGCGGCTCGCGCAGTCGTTCCGAGGCTTCACCGATCGCGACGTTTCGTTGCTCGGGCGCGGCGTAGGGCAACACGCCGAAGCCCAGCCATCCGATCGACGTTGATGCCCGGGTACCGTGCTGAGGGCGGGGAATCTTCGCGAGGCCGAGGTCGAGCACGACGATCTTCGGTCCGTCGCTCGTCGGGCGAACCATGAGGTTTCCCGGGTGGAGGTCGCGGTGCACGACGCCCGCTCGGTGGAGGGTCGCGACGGCGGCGACGAGCTCCTTGACGAGTCGAGCCGACACATCCGAGTCCTTAGGGTTCTCTCTCAACCAGACGTCGAGGGTGCGCCCTGGCACGTAGTTCATGGTCACCCAGCGCAAACGCCCAGGTTCGAGCTGCCGACTGCCATCGAAATCCGGGTAATGCACCACGCTATTGCGACCACGCTCAGAAATCGCGTTGACGTGGTTGATCTCCCTCGTGATCCGCTCGACCTCCCCCGGACGGAGGAGGGCGGTCGGGAGGAAGACCTTCACCGCCACCTCTTCCGCGGCCAGGGCGTGCTTCGCCTTGTAGACGACGGAGAACGCGCCTTGACCGACGACCGCGACGTCTTCGAAACCTCGAGATCGAAGCTCCGCAACGACGCTGGGATCCTCTCGTAGTTGGGTGCGCAGCCAACCTTCGCTCACCGGGACCGGCGACCGAATCCCGACGGACCTCGCTGCCAGGCTCCACGCCCGCGCGACCTCGTCGTCGGCGACGTTGTAGGCGTCGTCACGCGCGTCGGTCGCCTCGTGACCGGGCGGACACCATAGACCGATCCGCGTCGAGCGCGCCTCGATGATGTTCTCGTCGTGCGCGAGGACCCGCGCGATCCATGGGTGTAGGTCGATCAACCAACCTCCCTGCTCAACACCCGCGCGCGGCACCACAGTGAAGCAGCGGTCGCAGTAGGGCAGTTCCCCCTCGTTCCCCAGCTTGCGCCGTCGTCGGCGCGGGTGACCGAAGCCGCGGAACTCAAGGAGCAACTGCTCCCGTCGCTGGGCGTCAACGACCTCGATGGGCCCCGCACAGAAGACGGGGAGTACGAGGATCTCTCTCGACGCCGTGACGAAATTCGCGACTGCGTCGAAGAGTTCGTGCTGTCGCGTCCTGGGGTGCGCCCTCTCGTTGCGCGCCTCGCGGAGCACGTCCGCCGCGGCGAGCACCTCGTCGAGCTTCGTCGTTCGGTACGCGCCCATGATCGCGGAGGAGGAGAGGTCTGCCTTCCGCTGGTTGAGGAAGATCGCGGGCTTGTTTCGGACCTCTTCGTACGAGACGGTGCCTCGCACTGTCGCGCACTCCGTGGTCTTCCCCGTCGGTGCCTCGACCCCCAGCGCCGCGGCGTGGATCACCGCGACGTGCCGCAGGAGTCGCTCTCCCAGAACGAACACTGTCTGGTATGGTTCGAATCGCTCCTCGGTAAGGAACGCGTCGACGAGGCAGGCGATGTACGGCGGCGTCTCGTAGACGATCTGTTCAAGCTCCGATCGAAGTCGCGCCTGCGGAGACGTGGACCTCGACGGGGGCACCACGGTCACGCGACCTGCTCCCAGGTCTTCGGTCGCTCCAACTCTGCGAGATCGAGCGCCCGTTTCCACGCAGACGACGCGCCCATCGCGCCGAAGAGCGCGTCGAGCATCGAGTCGGCGAGGTCCGCGAACTCGTTCGCCGTGGTCGCGTCGACCTCGGCGAGGTTGTGCGCGCAGTCGTTCCGCAGCGAGCCCCAGTTTCCAGGCCCTGTATCGCCCAGGGGCGCGAGCGCCGAGAGCGCTGGCACGCCCGAGAGCTTGACGTGGATCGCGTCGTCGAACTCGGGCTTGCCTCCGAGGAGCAGCTTCACGCTCATGCCTACGGGCGCTGGCCAACACGTAGGGCGGGTGAAGCTCTTCCCCTTCGTGTCGATCTCAAGCGGGCGCATCGTCGGATCTTCGACGCCGAACGCGAGACCCCGTACCTGCCAGAGACGCGCTCGAACACACGACTCCACCAACGAAAAGAGCCGGAGAAACACCCCGGACAGATCCTCCTCACGAGCGAGCTTTCGCGTTGACCTCGATCGCTCGTCCGCGACGAAGCACGTGAGCAAGTCTGGCTCCGCGAGGAGTCGATCCATGCGACCGCGCGCGTTGGGTACCTCGCGCAGCACAGCCTCCAGCTCCCTCACGGCCGCCGGGCACTCGCCGCCCAGACGCTCCAGCGCCTCGCCGTAGCGCTGCGCCGCCCACGCCGCGGCGCCCTCCGCGTAGCGCTGACGGCGCGCGTGCCGCTCGACCTCGGCGGCGTCGAGGTACCCCGCCGACGCGGCCTTCGTCAGGTCCGGCAGAGCTTCACCGAGACCCCGGACCGCGAGTTCGAAGCGCTCGCCGTTGAAGTCCTCCCGAACACGGTCGAGCTCGCGTTCCCGGAGGATGAACACCGGGTCGGTCAAGCGGCGCACCACCGAGGTCCCCGGGACAGGGATCCCGCGGTCAGCGTCGTACTCGCGGAAGTCGACGTAGCGGGTCGGGACGCTGGGGACCGTTCCTGCCGCACCATCGAGACGGGGTGAGATCCGTAGAGTCCTGCCCGGCGTGAGGGTCCCCATTCCCCCAGAACTCCCGGTCGCGTAGGCAACCGCCTGCGGCGGCGTC
>JAEYZO010000879.1 GCA_023428035.1 Pseudomonadota bacterium
CACCACCACGGGCCCCGACGCCCTCCCTCCCCTCGATGTCCCCGCGGGACCCGACGCGCAGCCCCCCGTCGATGTCTTCGGCCCTCCGCCCGATGTCTTCGGCGTGCCCGACAACGGCCCTCCCGTCGACGCGGGCACCGCGCCCTCGCTCCTCGGCCGCTGGCGCGCGGTGGCCGTCACCGTGCGCAGCATCACCGGAGAGACCGTGCGCCTCACCGACGTCGATCAGCCGGTGGTGACCGACCCTATGACCGGAGCGACGTCGCCCTTCCGCGTGAACGGGTACCTCACCCTCGACGAGACCCGAGTCAGCACCGCCCTCGGCCTCCTCTCTACGGGCTTCTTCTACGCGAGCTCCGACCGCGGGAGGGACACCTACAGCGCCACGGGCACGACCGTGCCCGGGCTCTATGACCGCGCGACGCAGACCTTCACCGTCTCCGGAGGCGCGAGCGTCCTGCGCCTCGTCGCGCTCTCCACCAACCGGATCTCGTACACCGAGCCCGAGGGCGGCACCGTCACCGAGTACGCGCGCGCCGCCGACCTCGGCGGCTCGCTCACGGCCATCAACAGCGTCGTGGGCGCGCAGCTCCGACACCCGATGAGCGCCGGGCCCTTCGCGCGCGCCAGGGCCGCGCTCCTCTGGGGCGCCCCCGCGAGCGCGACGCGGGTCGAGTCGCACGGCTACGCCCTGAGCTTCATGTCGGGCTACGCGTCGATGCCCCTCGCCCTGGGGTCGACCCCCGAGGCGTCGGCGATCCACACCGTCGACGGCGTGCGCGCGGCGGTGGCCTATCCGATCGTCTACGACGACGTCGACGGAGATGGCCGCTTCGACCCCTCGAACGACGCGCTGCGGGGCGTCTCACCCGTGGTGATCGTGTGGACCGCGCCGGGGGCCTCCCTCGCGGGGACGCGCTTTCGTGACGCGCAGGCGGGCTACGTCTACGCCCACGCGCACACCGACTACACCCGCGGCGCTGACGGCTTCGCGCCCTTCGACCTCACGCGCCCGGTGCAGCTGAACATCCCCGTGGAGGACGGGCGCACCTCGGGCGTGGTGCCCAACGCGCTGCGCTGACGGAGTCAGTCCCGTCGGTCGGCGACGGCCGGGGTCACGGCGTTGAGCACGCGCTGGGCGTGGGCCTCGGTCACCGGGGCGTGGATGCTCTCGACCACGCGGCCGTCGGGGGCCACCACGAAGACCCAGGGGGTCTCGCTCTCGGGCAGGCCGAGTTGCTGCGCGAGGCTCCCGTCGCGAGAGAGGAACACCCGGCCCCAGCGAGAGCGCGGGGCGGAGTCTCGGGCCTGCGACACCACGGTCGAGGTCGCGATCAGCGGGAAGAGGTCGAGCGCCGCGAAGGTGTACATCTGCGCGCCGGGCGGGGCCGAACGCTCGACGCGCTGCCACCACGAACGCAGCGCGGGCGCGGTGTCTTTGTCGGTCATCGCGAACACGATCGACCAGTGACCGCGAAGGTCTTGATCGGTACGTCGCGCGCCGTTGAGGTCGTTCACCGCGAAGCGGGGCATCACGCGGCCGACTTGCGGCGTCGCGTCGGCGCTCAGCGACAGCAGCAGCGCTGCGGAGAGGGTCAGAAGGGTTCTACGCATGGGTCACCTCCGCGATCTTTGACAGGCGTCGGCGCCGCACGCGACGCCCGATAGTGGCCTCTGGCCTACCACGGGCCGCGTAGTGGGTGAAGCGCCTGCTACGCCCGTTACACACCTCAGATGCCAGGGCGCTTGTAGTGGTGACGACGGGGCTGAACTCGTCTTGAGATACGACGGCTCAGCGCACGGGTGCGGTCTGGGCCGGGGTCGCCCACTCGCAGCGCAGGACGGTGCGCCAGGTGTTCGTGGGCATGAGGTGGGGCCTGCAATGGGCGACGAAGTACGGATCTTCGAGCAAGGCCCGCGCGAACAGAAGCGACGGGCGACGGAGGCTCGCGGCGATGTCGCGCGACAGTGGCAGGTGCGTGGGCGCGACGACGTAGTCGGGGCGGCGCACGCCGAGGGACCAGTCCAGGTCCCATCGGTTGTGACCGGGCGCGGGGCCGGCATACACCGGCGCGTGACGCGCGACGAAGGCGTCGACCTTGCCGAGGAGGTCGACGCCGCGCCGCCCCGAGACGAACAGGGTCGTGCCCGCCCACTGGTCCGCGAGGGTGGCGTCGAGGGGGGTGTTTCGCGCTACCCAGAGCCCGACGCGGAGGTTGTCGGCCTCGATGGCATCGACCGGAGGGACCCAGGGGTCGCGCAATCCCGGCAGTCGCAGCGGCGTCAGGCACAGCGCCGTGGCGAGGGCAAAGGCGCGCGCCCACCCCGCTGCTGGGAGCGCCGAGAGCGACGCCGCCGAGGCCGCGACCATCAAGGGCATCACGGGGACGATGAAGCGCCTGCCTGGGAACGCGTCGCCGCCGATCCAGAGCACCCAGGCGCACCACGCAAGCGCGATGGCCGCGGTGACCCGGGCGGCACGCCCTCCAAGCGCGAGGGTCGCCGCGGTCGCGAGGAAGAGCCCCGGAGACGCCGTCACCGCCGAGCGGAGGTAGCGCGCGCCGAACGCGATGCGCGCGGCGCCGTCGAACACCTTGAGGTGAGCCGTGTTGGGCACGACGTCGTGGAAGTACGCGAGGCGCAGGAGCGTCAGCGCGGCGGGAGCGACGAGCGGGACCCACACGCGCCCCGCGAGGGCACGAGGGGACGGGGCGACCGCCGCGGCGAGCAGTAGCCCGGCGAGAACGACGCCGTCTGATCGGAGCCACGAGAGCACCGAGAGCGCGGCGAGAGTGCCCGCGGTCAACCTCTCTCGCGGCGCGTCAGCGACGACGCCGCTCGCGGCCCCGGCCACCGCGAGGGCGAGGGGGACGGTCTCGACGCCCTGCGCGCCCCAGCGGGCGACGTCGGCGTTGAGCGCGACGACGAGTCCCGCCGCAAAGGCCGCCGCGGGGGGCGCGCCGAGGCGCCTGGCGAGAGACTTCGTGACCAGCGCCAGGGCCGCCGCAGACGCTACAGCCACCA